>CAZESF010000017.1:0-12859 GCA_964515205.1 uncultured Planctomycetia bacterium | reverse complement strand
CTCATCATCCTCAAGGTCTTGCTTATGCAACTTTTTATGAGGTTATGGATTTGCAGGTTGATGTTTTAAAAGAGGCGGGAGTGAATCTTTCTTTTGCCGAGAAGCTACTTAAGGAAAGAAAGGCAGAGGTGGAAAGAAGAGTGCATCCGGCAAATTTTTATCGTGCCATTGATTTTGCAAAATGGCTTAATATAAACTTTATGTGTATGCATACTCCTTGTGATAATTTGGCTTATCAATTTATGAATAAGTTTATCCAGAAAAAGAAACCGAAATATTTAAAAGATATCTTGGATATTTTATTAGAGATTCCTGAATATCAGGAAGCGGCAAAAAGAGGAAATCCTCCAAAGATTTTTTCAGGGAACAAAGATTCCAGAGTCTCTCGCATATTGGTAGAATTTACCGGAGGCACAGAGGGTCATAGAAATATTTATGAAAAACTTGCCTCATCTGGAATAGATACAATAATAAGTATGCATCAGTCAGAAGAACACTTAAAGAAATGTCAGGAGGCAAAGATAAATGTAGTTATTGCCTCCCATATTGCTTCTGATAGTTTGGGGGTTAATCTTATGCTTGATTATTTAGAGAAAAAAGCCAAATTTAAAATTTATGAATTTTCTGGATTTAAAAGATTTTCTCACAAATGATGATTCCTCAAGAGTTTATTGAAGAGGTGCAGGCAAGAACAGATATTGTAGAATTAATATCATCTTATTTTCCCCTTAAACGCGCAGGAAGAAACTTTAAGGCATTATGTCCTTTTCATATGGAGAAAACTCCTTCTTTTTTTGTTAGCCCTCAAAAACAAATTTTTCACTGTTTTGGTTGTGGTGAAGGAGGAGGTCCTATTCAATTTTTGATGCTTTATGAGAAAGTGAGCTTTCCTGAGGCTGTAGAGATTTTAGCTAAGCGTTTGGGTTTAACTGTTCCTTATAAAAAAACGTCTCCTCAGGAAAGAATAAAAAGTGTGCTTTATGAGGTGACAGAAGAAGCCTGTAATTTTTTTCATAAAAATCTTTTTCGTGAAGAAGGGAAAAGAGCTTTAGAGTATTTAAAGAAAAGAGATATAGATTTAGAAACAATAAAAAAATTTCGTTTAGGTTTCGCCTCTTCTAAAATTTCTCTTTTGGATTCTTTGCGTAGTAAAGGATATAGTTTAGAAATTCTTGAGAAAGCTTCTCTGATTGTAAGTAAAAATGAGGGAGGATATATAGATTTATTTCGTGACCGGGTTGTTTTTCCTATTTTTGATGTTAAAGGAAAAGTTATAGGTTTTGGGGCGCGTTTAATTGAAGAAAGGGATGCTCCCAAATATATAAACTCCATTGAGAATCCTCTTTATAATAAACGTTTTCATCTTTATGGATTAAATTTTTCTAAAGAAGAAATAATAAAAAAAGACTCTGTCATTATTGTAGAAGGCTATTTTGATATGATTACTCCTTATGTAAATGGGATAAAAAATATCGTTGCTTCCTTAGGAACAGCACTAACTTTGGAGCAAATTCGTCTTATTAAACGATACACTAAAAATGTAATTTTAATCTTTGATTCAGATATAGCAGGAGAGATGGCTAATTTAAGAGCCTTAGATTTGCTTTTAGAGAATGGATTAAAGGTAAATGTGGTAACTTTCCCTCAAGATTTTGATCCTGATTCTTTAATAAGAGAAAAAGGTGTGGATTATTTTCTTAAACTTTTAAAAGAAAAGAAAGATTTTTTTGAATATAAATTAGAAGTTTTAAGAAAAAATTTTGATGTAGAAAGTATTGAAGGGAAGACAAAGCTGACAGAAGAAATATTACTTACTTTAAATAAATTAGAGAGTGAAGTAGAAAAATATGAATATGTAAAAAAATTAGCTTCCTATTTAGGTATACGTGAAGAAGTACTTATGTTAGAGCTGAAAAGAATAAATAAAAAAGAGCCAAGATTTTTTCTAAAAAGTAGGGAAAAAATAATGTTTGAGCCTTTTCCTTTAGCAGAAAAAATTTTACTTTACTATCTTTTTACTCAGGGGAAGATAAATATTTTAAAATATTTAAATGAAGATGATTTTATTCATCCTTTGGCCAAGAAGGTAATAAATCTACTTTCTAAATTAAATATAAATCCAGAGAAGGAAGATAACATTTTAAAGAAATTCTTAGGAATAGTAGAAGATAAAGAAGTAGCCTGTTTCGTTAGCTCACTTCTTATGGAGGAGGTGTCCTTAGATAAGAATCTTCTGAAGAAATGTTTGGAAAAATTGAAAAAGAGAAGAGTGAGAAGAGTAAAAGAGGAATTAAAAAAAAGATTAAAAATTGCTGAGGCAAATAAGAATATAGAGGAGATGAGAAAGATTATTTTAAAATATGAGAAATTAAAGGAGGAGGAGAATGGTTAAACAGAAGTTATTAGAAAGGAATATTGAGCAATTAGTTGATTTAGGTAAAAAGAAAGGCTACCTAACTTATGATGAGATTAATCATTTTTTATCTCAGGAAATTGTAAATGCTAATGATTTAGATTTGATTTTTGACCATTTAGATAATCAAAATATAAATATCTTAGAAGCGGAAGAAGTTGAAGAACTGGAAAAGAAGGAAAGAAAATCCTTAGAGGAAACAGTTCATATTGATGATCCCGTAAAGATGTATCTTAAACAGATGGGGCAAATTCCCCTTCTTTCCCGTGATGAGGAAATAAGATTGGCAAGAGAAATAGAAGAGGAGGAAGAAAATTTGCGTAATATTGTGCATTCTACTTTATTAGCTAAGGAAGCATATCTTGAGATGTCAAAAAAAATAATTGATCAGGAGCTCAATCTTGATGATTTTGTGAAAGGAGAAGTAAGAAATAAAGATAAAGAAATAAGGAGAATTAAAAGATTATATAAAAGACTCTTATCTGTAAAGAAAGAAGAAGTTCAGAAAAAAATTTTGAAAAAATTTAATTTTACAATTATGGTAATAGAGATGATTATTCAGCGTATGCAAGAAATTATAGGAAAAATTGAAAGATTAGAAAGAAGAATTTCTCGCACAAAATATAAGAATAAAAAAAGAATTATAAAGAAAGAACAAACCCAGCTGATAAAAAAGATCGCATCTTCTAAAGAGGAAGCAAAAGGAAAATTGAAATTGATATTGGAAAAACAAAATCTTTACAATCGGGCAAAAAAAGCATTAGTGGAGGCTAATTTAAGATTAGTGGTAAGTATTGCAAAAAAATATGTAAATAGAGGGCTATCTTTTTTAGATTTAATTCAAGAAGGGAATATTGGTCTTATAAAAGCGGTAGAAAAATTTGAATATAAACGAGGGTATAAATTTTCTACCTATGCTACTTGGTGGATAAGACAGGCAATTACACGAGCAATTGCGGATCAGGCACGAACTATAAGAATACCTGTGCATATGACCGAGACAATTAATAAAATTATTAGAATCTCTCGGTTGTTTATTCAAGAAAAGGGGAGAGAACCTACCCCTGAAGAGTTATCCAAAGAACTTAAAATGCCTCTCTCTAAGGTAAAAGATATTCTTAAAGTCTCCCAGCAGCCTATATCCATTCATACTCCCATTGGTGATAGTGGAGATACTTATTTTGGAGATTTTATTGAGGATAAAAAAGCAGTTTCTCCCGCCAATGCTACTGTTTATTCGATGTTACGTGAAGAATTGGAACAGGCAATGCAGAGTTTAACAGATAGAGAAAGAAAAATATTGAGTTTACGTTTTGGGTTAGAAGATGGGACACCAAAAACATTAGAGGAGGTAGGAAATATTTTTAAGGTTACCCGAGAACGTATTCGGCAAATTGAGGCGAAAGCTTTAAAAAAGTTAAAACATCCTTCTCGTTCTCGGCGTCTTCAGGCATTTTTAGAATTGACTTTATTTAAGAGTAAATATCGCACATAAAAATATTTACATTTTTACTTTTGATATTATAATGTTTCCTCTATGGTAAAAAAGAGAATTTTGATTATAGATGATTCTCTTTTTATGCGTAATTTGATTAAATCAATTTTAGAAGAAGCAGGATTTGAAATTTGTGGAGAAGCTTCCAATGCATTAGAGGGTGTAAAATTATATAAAGAATTAAGACCTGATTTAGTAACATTGGATGTAATTATGCCCAAGATGGAAGAGTTAGATGGAATTACAGCAATTAAGGAAATTTTATTCTTTGATCCCCAGGCAAAAATTGTCGTTGTCTCTGCCTTAGGAGAGCGTAAATTATTTCAGGAAGCACTAAGTTATGGAGCAAAAGATTATATTGTGAAACCATTTACTAAGATAGAATTATTAAAAGTTATCAGAAAGGTTTTAGGAGAAAATGGAGGATATACGGCTAAGTGAATTCCAAGAGGATGCTTTAAGAGAAATTAGCGGTATTTGTGCTGGAAACGCCGCCACAGCTTTATCTCAACTTTTAAATAAAAAAATTGAGATTGATATTCCTGAAATTTTTTTTGTTCCTGTAGAAAACTCTCCTTCCCTTGTTGGCAAAGATAAATTAGTCGTAGGGTTAGTGGTGAAGGTCTTAGGTGATTTACCAAGTGTAATTCTTTTTGTTTTTCCTCAAAAAGATGCTTTTAGTTTAGCTTCTCTCCTGACAAATAAAAAACCTACTAATGGAGGAGTGATCACAGAACTGGAGCGCTCTGCTCTTAAAGAAATAGGAATAATTTTGGCTAATGCATACTTGCAGGCACTTACTGCATTTATAAGATGGGGTTTAGTTCCTACTGTTCCCGAAATAATTGAGGATATGGCAACAGCTTTGATAGATTATATTTTAATTGAATTAAGTAATGTTTCCAGGTACGCCCTCCTTATAAAATCTGAATTTAGAGAAAAGACAACAAAGATTACAGGACACTTCTTTCTTATTCCCAATCCTGAAGGGTTAAAAGTTTTACTGGGAGCGATTAAAAGTTTATAAAATGGAAAAAGATTACCGTGAGTTATTTTTTGAAGAGGCTGGAGAATATTTAAAAGAGGTAAATAATGCGTTAGTAAAACTGGAAAAGAGTCCTCAAGATAAAGAAGCGATAAATTTAATTTTTCGTCACATGCATACTCTTAAGGGAATGGCAGCTACAATGAGGTATCAGAAATTAGCCAGTTTAGCTCATAAATTAGAAGATATTTTTGATTATTTTCGCAAGGGCAAAGCAGAGGTAGTCTCAAGATTTATGGATATTATTTTTGCCAGTATAGATGCTTTAAATACTACTCTGGATGAGTTAAGAGAAAATAAGCCTCTCTCCGTAGATATTTCTTCTTATATAGAAAGTTTATCTCAAATTTTACCTACGGAGGAAGAAAAAATTGAGAAAAGAATTAAGGAAAAGGTTACTTCTCAACCTAAGAGGAAAAAGATAGATGAGAACTATATTAAAAGTTTACAGAATCAGGGAAAAAAAATTTTTAAAATCAAGATATTTTTATCTTCAGATTGCGTGATGAAAGGAGCAAAAGCCTATTTGATCCTTACTCACTTAAAGACACAAGGAGGAATCCTTTATACATATCCTCAAGAGGATGATTTAAAAAAAGAAAAGATTGAAGATTTTTTTGAAGTTGTTTTAGCTACAGATATATCCTCAGAAGGGATTTCTTCAAAAATAAAAAGGTTAGGAGAGATAGAAAAAGTAGAAATAATATCTCTGGATGCGGCCTCCTCCCCGAAAGAAAAAAAAGAGAAGCCAACTTTTTATATCAAAAAGATTCAAAGTATGAGAATTCCCGTGGGAAGATTGGACAAAATTATGAATCTTATGGGAGAATTATCTATCGCTAAAAGTAGGTTAATTCAGACCATACAAGCAAAAGATTTTTCTGCGTTAGAAGAAACTGCTTATTTTATTGAAAGATTAGTTTCTTCCTTACAAGATGAAGCATTGAAAATGAGACTTCTCCCTATCTCTTATGTTTTAGATCATTTCCCTCGTATTGTAAGAGATATTGCCCGAGAGGAAAATAAAGAAGTAGATTTGGAAATTATGGGGAGTGAGATAGAGTTGGATCGAGTAATTTTAGATGAAATTAGTGATCCTTTAATTCACTTAATAAGAAATGCTATTGACCATGGAATAGAGAAGCCTGAGGAGAGAGCAAAATTGGGGAAACCTCGAAGAGGTAAAATTACAATAAAAGTAGTAAGAGAAAGGGGACATATTGTAATTGAGATTAGTGATGATGGACAAGGTATTGATTTTAATAAAGTAAGTAAGCTTGCCGTAGAAAAAGGAATTATTTCTCCTCAAGAAATAACATCTTTAGATTCCCGGCAAATTTTAGATATTTTAACTTCTCCTGGTTTTTCTACTTGTGAGAAAGTAACCAAAGTTTCTGGAAGAGGCGTGGGGTTGGATGTGGTAAAAAACAAATTAGATACCTTAGGAGGAAGATTAGATTTAGAAACAGAAGTAAATAAAGGCACAAAGTTTATTCTTACTTTGCCTTTGACTTTAGCAATTATAAAAGCAATGCTTGTTTCCTTAGGAGAAGAGATTTATGCTATTCCTTTGATGAACATAAGAGAGACAATTAAAGCAAAAGAGGAGGATATAAGATTGATTAAGGATATTGAGGTAATAAGACTGAGAGATGAGATAATTCCTGTAGTTAGATTAGATAGAGAATTTGGTATAAAGTATTTGCGAGGGGAAGAAGAATTTTCCGTAGTAATTGTAGAAGGGAGAACAAAAAGTATAGGATTAGTTGTAGATAGTGTATTGGGAGAGCAAGATATAGTAGTGAAACCCTTAGGGAGTTTTATTAAAAAAGTGAAGGGGATAGCAGGAGCAACTATTTTAGGAGATGGACGGGTAGTTTTGATTTTGGATGTGGTGAACATTTTATGAAAGGGGGATAAATGAAACTTCACAATTATATGGAGGATGTGGTATTGAATAGTTTGAATCTTATTTTAGAGAAGGAGGAGATGTGCAAATGTGAGAAGTGTAAGTTAGATATAATGGCATTAGCTTTAAATAGACTTCCTCCTAAATATGTAGTGACAGAGAAAGGGCGTATTTATACAAAATTAGCTGAGTTGGAATTGCAATTTAAGGCAGATGTAATAAGAGAGTTAACTAAAGCAGTGGAGGTAGTGAAAAATAATCCTCAGCATTAAATGATGGTAAAAACCTCATCCTTAGAGAATGTCGAGTTATTTACAAAGTTTATATTAAAAGAGCGAGGTTTAGATTTAAGTTTATATAGCAAAAAGTTTTTAGGTCGCAGGATTCACAGTCGTCTTATAGATTTAAAGATTGATACTATAAGAGAATATATTAATTTTCTTAAAAAGAATCCTGAAGAATTTGTCAGATTTTTCAAGGCTTTAAGTATAAATGTTTCTGAATTTTTTCGCGATCCGGATGTATTTGAGTTTTTTTATAAAAATTGCATTCCGCAAATAATAGAAGAGAAAAAAGAAAAAAAAATATCTTTTGTACATTGCTGGTCTTGTGGTTGTTCTTGCGGGGAGGAAGCTTACTCATTGGCTATTCTCTTTAAAGAGTTTTTAAAGAATAATAATATTAGTGTAAAGATATGGGGCACAGATATTGATGAGGAAGCTTTAAAAATTGCTGAAGAAGGAAAGTATAAAAAAAACTTTTTACGAAAAGTTAACCCTTCTTATTTGGAAAAGTATTTTACTTATTTAGAAGAGGAAGATAGATACAAGATTATTGATGAGATTAAAAAAATGGTGGTTTTTAAAAAACACAATTTTCTTGTGGATAATCCCTTAGGGAAAATGGATGTGATTTTTTTCAGAAATGTTAAAATTTATTTTGATAAAAAGAAAGCAGATAATGTTTTAGCAAATATATGTGAGTGTTTGAAAAATAAAGGCTATCTTGTATTAGGAAGAGTGGAGGTTCTTCCTAATTCTTTAGAGGAAAAGTTGGAAGTAATAGATATTAGGTGTAGAATATTTAGAAAGATTTAAAAGAAAGGAGGTTTAGAATGACTCCCAGAATTTTGGTAGTTGATGATGCTCTTTTTATGCGTAGGATGCTTGTCGATATTTTAAAAAAGGAAGGATTTGAAGTTTGTGGAGAGGCAGAAAATGGAAAAGAAGCAATTGAGAAGTATAAAGAGCTTAAGCCAGATGTAGTAACTATGGATATTGTGATGCCCAAGATGGAAGAGATTGATGGGATTGGGGCAGTAAAAGAAATTTTAAAAGTTGATCCTCAAGCAAAAATTATTATGGTTTCGGCAATGGGGCAACATGCTTTAGTGGTAGAGGCGATTCAGGCAGGAGCAAAGGATTTTATTGTCAAGCCTTTTCAGCCTTCAAGAGTTGTAGAGGCAATAAGAAGAGTGTTAGGAGAGTAATTTATTTTTTATAATTATAAGGAGCTAAAATGAAAAAGACAATTGAAGTTGGTATGGCGGAGATGAAAGTTGGAGATAAAGATTCAATTTTAGTCACGCGAGGCTTAGGCTCATGCGTGGGAATAGTAATTTATGATCCTTTCAAAAAAGTAGGAGCATTAGCACATGCTATGCTCCCCTCACAGAGTTCAGCTAAGTTTAAAACAAATCCTGCAAAATTTATAGATACAGTGATTCCTTTAATGATTAAAAAATTGAGAGAAAAAGGCGCTTTGGTTAATAATTTAAAAGCGAAATTATTTGGAGGAGCGCATATGTTTTCTTCAATTCCTCATGAAAGTGCATTCAGTATAGGGAAAAGAAATGTAGAAGCAGCAAAAAAAATTTTGGCCTCTTACGGGATTGAAATAGTCGCTCAGGATACTCAAGAGAATTATGGAAGAACGATTTTTTTTGATGTAGAAACAGGAAAAGTGAGGGTAAAGACAATCTTTTTTGGAGAAAAAGAATTATGATAAAAGTATTTATTGTTGAAGATTCTATTTTAATGCAGAAGGTTATATCAGATATTCTCTCTACTGATTCAGAGATTTCTGTAGTGGGCAAAGCTCGTTTAGGTAAAGAGGCATTAGAGAAAATTCCGAAAACTTCTCCTGATGTAGTAACTTTAGATGTGAATTTACCTGACGTTTCAGGAATTGAAGTTTTGAAAAAATTGATAGATAAATTCCCTACACGTGTAATAATGCTTTCTGCTTATACACAACAAGGAGCAGATCTTACTCTGAAAGCATTAGAAATGGGAGCTTTGGATTTTATTCCTAAGCCCTCAGGAGAGGTCTCTTTAGATTTATATAATTTTAAGGATGAAATTATAAAGAAAATTAAGCTTGTATCAGAAATAAATATAGAGAAGATTTTAAAAATAACCGGAAAAAGAAAGTTAAAGGAAGATTTAAAAATAAGAAAGATAGTAATAATTGGTGCTTCTACTGGGGGTCCGAAAGCAATTAGTGAAATTATTACTAATCTGTCTTCCCCTCAAGAGGCGACCTTTTTAATTGTTCAACATATGCCTCCAGGATTCACAAAAAGTTTTGCACAAAGACTTTCTTGGATCGCGCCTTTTAAAATTAAGGAAGCAGAGGATGAAGATATTCTTAAAAAAAACGCTGGGTATGTAGCTGCCAGTGGTTTTCATATGGTGATAGAGAAGTGTAATGATTTTTATCGTATTCGTCTTGATGAAACAGAATTAGTAAATTATGTAAGACCATCTGTTGATGTAACAATGAAGTCAGTAGCTGATGTTTTTGATGGAAAAATTATAGGAATAATTCTTACAGGAATGGGTAAAGATGGTTTGGAGGGAGCAAAAGCGATTAAGAAAAAAAATGGAAAAATTATTGTTCAGGATGAAAGTACTTCTGTAGTATATGGAATGCCAAAAGTAGTTGCGGAGAATAATCTTGCTGATTTTGTACTTCCTTTATCCCAGATTTCTAAAAAATTAGAGGAGTATTTAAATGGATAAAAATAAATTTTCTTTATTACATTTAGATGTATTAAGAGAGATAGGTACAATTAGTTCAGCTCGTGCCGCTACCGCTTTATCAGAAATTTTGAATTGTAAAGTAGAGATCTCACTTCCTGAGACAAAATTAGTTCCTTTGGAATCCTTAGATAAAGTCTTAGGGAACCCTGAGGATGTTTATTTTGTCTTGGATATTGCGTTAGAGGGAGAGTTAGAGGGAAGACTTTTCTTTCTTTTGCTTCCTCAGGAGGCAAAAATTTTAGGAGAAGCGCTTTTAGGAAGGGTATTAGAAGAAGAGTTAAATAATGATGAATTGTTTCAGTCTTCTTTGAAAGAGATAGTAAATATTTTAACAGGAAGTTATATGAACGCTCTATCGGATTTGACAGGATTTACAATTATGTATTCAATTCCTTCTTTGGGAATAGATATGATTAATGCTTTATTAGATTTTTTCTTTATTCATATGGCTCAGGAATCAGAAGATATAATTTTAATTAAGACCAATCTTAAAGTTCAGGATAGAGATTTAAAAGGGATGTTACTTTTTTTTCTTCCATGGGATTCTTTAAGAAAATTAGCAGAAAAGTTAAAGATAGAGTAGATATATGGAAGATAGACGCAAGTTTAATCGCTGGTATGTGGAGAGAGAAAAAAAAATTGATTATTTCTTCTTCTCGAGGGGAGGAGGAAGTTAAATTAGCAGATATTAGTGCTACGGGGATGAGATTTTTTATTCCCCAATCCTTAGGATTAGGATCAATAATCTATAGTAAGTTTAAAATACTTCCTAATCTCTTCCATTTTTTTATAAGAGGAAAAGTAGTGCGTATTCAGAAAAAAGAAGGAGATTGGGAAGTAGCAGTAGAATTTGAGAAAGTAAGCACTATTCATTGGCAAGATGGTAGTTTAGTAGGTAAATCAAGATGGTAGTTTAGTAGGTAAATAGAGAAAATAAGATAAGGAAAGGAGAAAAAATATGCAAGATGAGATGGATATTTTAAAAGAAGTGGGAACAACTGCTGCAGCCTATGGAAGTACGGCTCTTTCAGAAATACTGGGAAAGAAAATTACTTTAAGCGCCCCCTCTATTAATATGATTTCTCCTTTAAATATAGAGCAAAAATTATCTTTTGAAGGGATTGTAGTTTCTCTGCAATCTCAAATATTAAGTGGTATTGAAGGAAGAATTATCTTTCTTTTAGGAGAGAGGGATGTATATAAATTAATTGATCTTTATTATAAACCAAAAGAGGCAATTAGAAAAGGAAGTATATTTACAGAGATGGGGGTTTCTTTAATAAAAGAGATCGGAGGAGTGATTATTTCTGCTTATGTAAGTGCTTTAGGGCATTTTCTGAAAAGATTAATTATTCCTTCCCTACCTGTACTTATTAATGCTCCTTTACAAGATATTATAAGAATTATCACCACTACTTATACACAGGAAGAATATGTAATGTTGATAGAGAGTATTTTTGAAGAGGATAAGGAGGGAATTAAAGGTAATTTTTGGCTTGCTTTAACACCACAAGCAGTAGAGGATATTCAAAATACTTGTCAGAAAATTTTAAAAAACTTAGAGAAATGAATCAAGAGAAGGAAATAAATATACTCCTTTTAACTAAAGAAGAGGAACTTAAAAAATATCTTAAAGAATTATTGGAAGGAGAGGGATTTACTGTCTTTTTTTCTGATGAGAAGTCTTTTTTTAGGGAGGTTATAGATAAGAAAATTGATGTTATTTTATTGGATTTTGAGACTACCCCGGTTATTAATATCTGTAAGGGGTTCAGAGAAAAGTTTACTCTTTGTTCAATTCCTACAATTGTATTGATTGATAAAGAACGTACAATAGAAAAAATTAAAAGTATATATGCAGGAGCAGATGATTATGTTGAGAAGCCTATTTCTTCTGGAGAGTTACTTACACGCATAAAAGCAAGTATCTGGAGGACAGAAAGAAGTTTAGACGCAAATTCTTTAACTAAGCTACCTGGTAACAATAGTATCTTAAAAGAAATCTCTCGACACTTAGAGGCTAAAGAGAAATTTGCGGTGGGCTATGCGGATTTAGATAATTTTAAAGAATATAATGATTATTATGGATTTAGTTGGGGGGATAAAGTGATTAAATTTACCGCAAAAGTAATTTCTGATACAATTGTTGAGTTAGCTTCAGAAGATAGCTTTGTTGCTCATATCGGAGGAGATGATTTTATTTTTATTCTGCCTCCTTCAAAAATAGAGGAAGTTTGTAAAGAAATTATAAAAAGATTTGATCAAGGGATTACTTCTTTTTATAAAGAAGAAGATTTAAAAAGAGAATATATTTTAGTAAGAAATCGCGAAGGAAGAGTAACTTCAATTCCTATTATGACGATTTCTATTGGCGTAACTTCAACAAAAATTCACGAATTTAATCATCCGGGAGAAATTATTCAGGTTGCTACAGAGTTAAAAAATTATGCTAAAAATTTCTCTCAGAGTAATTATATTATTGATTGCCGAAAGAAATGACCTTCCTTTACTCTTCTTGACAAAAGAATATTCTTAAGATAAATTTGGAGAACATGAATAAAAATATTTATCTTGTAGGATTTATGGGGACAGGGAAAACTACCGTGGGTAAGATTTTAGCAGAAAAATTGGGGAGAGAATTTATAGAGATGGATGAAGAGATTGAGAAAAAAGAAGGCAAAAAGATTGTGGATATCTTTCGTCAGAAAGGCGAGTCTTATTTTAGGAAGATAGAAAAAGAAGTTTTAAAAAGAATTGCATCTTGCTTTAGTCTTGTTGTCAGCTGTGGAGGAGGGGTGGTTGTAGATAGAGAAAATTTGAAGATTTTAAAAGAATCCGGCATTGTTATTTGTCTTAAAGCAAAACCCTCAATAATTTATGAGAGAACAAAGAAAACAAAAGAAAGACCTTTGCTTAATGTACCTGACCCTTTAAAGAAAATAAAAGAACTTTT
>CAZESF010000016.1:0-13826 GCA_964515205.1 uncultured Planctomycetia bacterium | reverse complement strand
AGTTATGGTCGCAGTTTTTAAGAATCCTTATCCTACTTACCAAATCTCATTACACATCGGGTTTGAAATTACACCTCGGGTTTGATTAAATTAGTTTTTTAAGGAGTTAAAAAGGGGTTGGGGTTATATCAATTTTGGGGACGCAATCTTTAGACGGTAAAACATTGAATTTAGTTTCAATTGGGTTAAAATGATTAAGATGGGGAAAAATAACGATTGAAAGTATGAATACAGGCCTATTCATTAATAGAGTGAAAAAAAATATTAAATTAGATAGATTTCAGAAGGAGGCGATAGAGCTGATCGAGAAAGGTTATTCGGTAATAGTATCCGCTCCTACAGGGGCAGGAAAAACTTTAATTGCGGAATATATTCTTGAGAAATGCCTTAAAGAAGGCAGAGAAGTTGTGTATACTGCTCCTATAAAAGCTTTAAGTAATCAAAAGTTTAGAGAGTTTTCTCAAAATTACGCTGAAAAAGTGGGAATTTTGACTGGAGATGTAAGTATAAATTCTTCTGCTCCTATCTTGATTATGACTACAGAAATTTTTAGAAACAATATTTTAACCTCTCCTCAAAAATTGGAGAAAAAAGAATGGATAATTTTTGATGAGATTCACTATCTTTCTGATTTTGAGAGAGGAACGGTTTGGGAAGAATCGATAATTCTTCTACCCAAACATATGAGAATTTTAGCTTTAAGTGCTACCATTCCTAATATAGAAGAATTTGTAGATTGGATTGCTTCAATTCATTCTCATCCGGTAAGAGCAGTAATTGAGAAAAAAAGACCTGTCCCTTTACATTTCTATTTTCAATGCAATAATCAAATATTTTCTAGTTTTAAGAAGTTAAAAAAAACTCCTATTTTTAAAAAATTAAATGGCTATCCTATTAGGCGTAATAAACTTTCCACACTTATAAACTATTTACGTAACCAAAATGCTTTACCCTGTATTTATTTTTCTTTCTCTCGTCGACGCTGTGAAGATTTAGCACAGGAAGTGTTTTCTTTTGATTTTTTGAATAATAAAGAAAAAAAAGAAATTACTACTTTTTTTTCTCAATTAATAGAAAAGTTTAGAATCAAAAGCTCCCACTTGAATTATCTTTATCCTTTGATAAAAAGAGGAATAGCTTACCATCATGCTGGACTTCTGCCTACTTTAAAAGAAATCATTGAAAGATTATTCTCCTTCGGTCTTATAAAACTTATCTTTACCACAGAAACCTTTGCTTTAGGAATAAATATGCCTGCAAGAAGTGTAATCTTTGATACAATTGTTAAATATTATAGACACTTTCCTCAATATTTAAAGACACGTGATTTTTATCAGATGGCAGGCCGGGCAGGAAGACGAGGAATGGATAAAGAAGGGTTTGTATTTTTAAAGATTAATCCTTATAAGGTTGATCTTACTTCAATAGAAAGAGTAATTTACGGAGAATATGAACCGATAACAAGTCAGTTGAATAGTTGTTATGCTACATTGTTGAATCTTTATCAATTAAAAAAAGAAGAGGCGTTAACTTCTATTTATCCTTCCTCTTTCCATTTTTACCAGAAAGATCCTTTTCAAAGAAAGCAGACTTTAGAATTGTTAAAAAGAAAAATTTCTCTTTTAAAAGATATGAAGTATATTATTGAAGAAGAAATTAGTTGGAAAGCGGAATTAGCTTCTCGTGTATATAGTTTTGAATTGCCAATAGGAGAATTATATGAGAGGGGGATTTTAGAAACCCTTGAGGAAAATACCCTTTTTGTTCTTATCTCTTCTTTAGTATATGAGCCTCGGAAAGGAGAAAGAAAGCCAAAATTAAGTAAGAGAATTAAAAGATTAAAGAAAGAAACAGACAGGCTTATAAAAGATATTCATAGAAAAGAAAGAAAATTTCGTATTTATCCCTTAAGCAAAAAGTTTTATTTCCACATTAGTGAAGCTGCGTGTGCCTGGATGGAGGGCGTTCGTTTTTATAAACTGGACCATTTTTGCTCATTAGATGAGGGGGAGATCGTTCGTTATTTTAGAATGAGCATTCAAGTATTAAGAGAGATTCTTACATCTTGTGCAATAAAAGAAGATTTTAGAAAAAAGGTAAAGAGGTGCATTGAAAGAGTGAATCGTGATGTTATTGATGCTCAAGCCCAACTTCGTCAAAAAATATAGCTAAGCAGAACTCTTAGATTCTGGATACTATGTGTGGTGAATCCATCCTATTCAACCTACGAGGTTGAACTAAGGAATATAGAAATAATTTGTAAAAACAAACTTTCTTTTTAGATAGGCAGTAGTTTTTGCAACAGAGTTTCACTTTTGCGAAAAAGTGAAATTCTGCTATAATTAAAATTTGTGGATTATTTGTTACAGTTGTTTAAAGGGGTAGCTAACCAGACAAGAATTAAGATTGTAGAACTGTTGTGGATAATAAAGAGCATACAATAGAGGAATTGTCAGAAAAATTGAGAATACCTATGGCTACTTGCTGCCGTAATTTAAAAATTCTTGAGAAAGTGTATCTTGTAGAGAGTAGAAGAAGTAGAAGGTTTGTATTTTATAGATTGCAACCTGACAAAACATATTTATAACAAATTGTTGATAGAGTTGATAAATTTAAGAAAAAAGCGGATTAGTGAAAAAACAAAAAGATAAATTTCACTTTTGCGAAAAAGTGAAAAAGCTGAGATGGATAAAGAGAATTTTGCTGAAGTTATAAAATAGATAAGAGAGATAGAAAGGATTTGTATAGATTTCGGTTTTTGGGTTATATTTTCTTAAAAACAAATTAGGTTTAGATTTTTCATTGGAAATGTTTACGGGAATCATAAAAGAGGTAGGGAAAGTGAAAAAAATAGAAAAAAAGACAGGTTTGTGGAAACTATGTATTTTTTCTCGAGTTATATTTTCTGAAAGTAATATTTCTGATAGTATTTCTGTAAATGGTGTGTGCCTGACTTTAACAGAGAAGAAAAATAGTTTATTATTTTTTGAAGTTATAAAAACAACCTTGGAAAACACAAATTTAAAAAGATTAAAAATAAATTCCTTAGTTAATTTAGAACCTTCTTTAGGATTGCAAGATAAAATAGGCGGACATTTTGTTTTAGGGCATATAGATTGTGAAGGGAGAATAAGAAATATTCGACGGGGGAAAAATTATGTGTTTGAGATAGAATATCCAAAGGAATTTAGAAAATATGTTATTGAAAAGGGCTCAATTGCTGTTGAAGGAATAAGTTTAACTATCCAAAAGAAATTATCTTCTTCATTTTCTGTAGATATTATTCCTTTTACTTTTCAGCATACTAATTTAAAAGAGAAAAGAATCGGCGATAGGTTAAATATTGAATTTGACTATCTTCTTAAAGCCCACCTCGGGGGATAGCGCAGATTGGCTAGCGCGCAACGTTCGGGACGTTGAGGTCGTGGGTTCAAGTCCCACTCCCCCGATTTGGTGTTTATATTTTCTACATATTGTTTAAAAAATTAGACTCAATTTCTTCTGTAGCTGAACTAAAATCAATTTTCTACGATCATTTCTTTCCAAAATATATAAAAACTGGCATGAAAAATGCTATTTTATAAATTAAGATTAGACAAAGAAGGAGGAGCGATGGAAAGGATTAAAATATTTATAATTTTGATAATTACAGGAAGTTTGCTCGCTTTTTCTCAAGAAGCTAAAAAGGTAGATGAGAAAAAACAAAAAGAAGAAAAAAGAATATCCCCTATTGGAGAGGGAGAAGTTTATACCTTAGGAAAAGGGGATGTTATAGAGATTATAGTAAGAAATCAGCCTGAGTTTAGCGGTAAATTTGTTATTGGACCGGATGGAGATATTCAATATAGATTTGTGGGAGATATAAAAGCAGAAGGACTTACTAAGGAAGAATTAAAGAAGGTTCTTATAGAAAAGCTTAAGAAATATATAAAGATACCAGAGGTAAGTGTGGCTATTTTGGAGTATCGCAGTAAGTTTGTATATATATTGGGAGAGGTGAACAGACCCGGTAAATACCCTATGATGGGAGATAAAGTCAGCCTGCGAGACGCAATAATTGCAGCAGGACTTCTTAAAGATACCGCAGCACTGCGAAGAGTATATGTTATTAAACCGGATAAAGAAAAGCCAGTCTATAAAAAAGTAGATCTTTATAAACTTCTTTATAAAGGAATATTAAAAGAAAATGTTACTTTAACTCCGGGAGATTTAGTAGTAGTTCCAGCAACCGTTCCCAGCGAGATTAATAAAGCATTGGGGAATTTACTTTCTCCTTTAACCCGAGCTGCAGTAGTAGATGATTTGATTGATCGGAATAGATAAGGAGGTAAGATGGAGAAGAAGCAAAAAATTAATCTTCAGGAGTACTTATATATCCTTTTAAGACGCAAATGGTTTTTCCTTTTTCCTTTGATAGTAATTTATTTTTCTTTTCTTATAAGTAGTTATTTTCTTCCCAAAATTTATCGCGCTCAGGCAGTAATATTAATTGAAGAGAAAAAAGTTATGAATCCTCTTCTTAAAAATTTAGCAGTGTCTACCACCCCAAAAGAAAAACTAAATGCATTAAAGGAAGAAATTCTTGCCTGGCCTCGGCTTTTTCAATTAGTAGAAAGATTAGGTCTGACTAAAAATATAAAATCACCTCTGGAATTGGAAAAACTCATCTTTCGTATTCGCAAAAATATTAATTTAAGGATGAAATCAAATGAAGTGGTGGTGATTTCTTATGAAGGAGAAAACCCTAAAAGCACTCAGAAATTAGTAAATACCCTTTGTGATATTCTTATTGAAAGAAATATCTCTTCTCAAATAGAAGATACCGAATCTGCAATTGACTTTATAAAGGAACAATTGGCTATTTATAAAAATAAATTGGATAAGTCAGAAGCGGCATTAAGGAAGTTTAAAGAAGTATATGGAAGTGGTGTTTTTTCTAAAGAGGAAAACACATTGGCACAGATAAATAAAAAAATAGCTGAGCTGGAGGCAGAATTAGTAATTGCTTCTGTAGATTGTACCGAAGAACACCCACGTATAAAAGAATTAAAAAGAAGAATAAATTCTCTTAAGAAGAAAAGAAACTACTATATCCAAGAATTAGCTAAAAAAGCAGGGGTGGATCCGAAAACTTATGTTGCTATTGCTGATTCTCTGCCTCGCCAGCAGGAGGAATTGATACGTTTAACTCGTGATAAAACAATTAATGAGAAAATCTATGCTATGCTTCTGGAACGTTTAGAATCAGCAAAAATTACCGAAAGATTAGATAATTCAGGAGATAGAACTAAATTTAGAGTAATTGAACCGGCGCGTCTGCCTCTAATTCCCGTTAAACCTGACAAGCTAAAACTTAATTTTTTAGGTCTGCTTCTGGGAGGCATGGTTGGTTTAGGGTGTGTATATCTTTTAGAATACTCAGATACCTCTTTTAGAAGTAGTCAGGAACTTAAAGAATATTTTGGTTATCCTGTTTTAGGAAGCATCTCTAAAATGTTAACTCTTCAGGAGTTAAAAAGACAAAGAGGTAAAGTGAGAATAATTATTTTATTTATTATTTTAGGAATTCTTTTGGCCTCTTCAATAGTTTTTATCATTGCTCATGTTAGGATTTAAAAATGTATGAAGATTTCTATGGATTAAAAGAGAAACCTTTTGGAGTTACTCCTGATGCTAAGTTTTTCTTTCCCAGTGAGAAACATACAGAGGCTTTAAATTGCCTGATTTATGCTATTAACGAAAAGAAAGGATTTGCAGTAATTACCGGAGAAATAGGCTCAGGGAAAACTACCGTGTGGCATACTCTTTTAAACAAGCTTGATAAAGGAACAAAAGTAGTTTTAATTACCGATACTTTTCTTACCCCCAAACAGATGATCATGGCGATACTTGAGGACTTGGAGGTACCTTTTAAAGATAGATGGTCTAAGGTGCGACTTTTATCTTGTCTGAATAATTATCTTCTTGAGCAAGCAATGTTGGGTTTCAATGTAGTTGTTTTAATTGACGAAGCACAGAATCTCAGTTTTTCTACACTTGAAGAAGTAAGGATGCTTTCTAATTTAGAAACAGATAAAGAAAAATTATTACAGATTATTCTTATGGGACAACCAGAATTGCGAGAGATTCTTAATTTAAAAAGGTTAGAACAACTTAAGCAAAGAATAAGTGTATATTATCATATTTCTCCTTTAACTAAGGAAGAGACAGAAAATTATATCCTTCATCGGCTAAAAATCGCGGGAGCTAATGGAGTAATGATTTTTGATAAAGATGCTTTAGAGAAAATTTATTTTTATTCTGGTGGTGTTCCTCGGTTAATTAACTCTTTATGTGATCGCGCCCTTCTTACAGGCTTTGTGAAGGAGAAAGGATTGGTTGATGAGAATATTATTGAAGAAGTGG
Source organism: uncultured Planctomycetia bacterium (assembly GCA_964515205.1). Taxonomy (GTDB): domain Bacteria; phylum Omnitrophota; class Gorgyraeia; order Duberdicusellales; family 4484-171; genus CAZBLX01. Next base: position 7,421 of record CAZESF010000016.1, on the reverse strand, counting down.
CAGGTGAATTAGAGTTGATGGAAAACAGAGGAGGTAGTTAAATGGGTAAGATAAGTCAAGCTTTAAGAAAAATTCAGGAAGAGAAAGAAAAAGAGAGTAAAATTCAAAAGACTGTTAAGGATAGCAAATTCGTTAAGGATAACTTTGTGGAAGGAAAAGAAGAGAAAAAGGAGGAAATTTCTTTTTTAAGATGGAAGGAGTATTTCTTTCAGAACAAAATTTTTCTTGTTTCAAAAAAAGATACTTCAGGAATAGACTTACGAATTATAACTTATTATGATCCTTCCTCGCCCCTTTCTGAGCAATATCGGATTTTACGCACAAATTTAAAATCTATCCTTAGGAAGATAAAAGCTACACATAAAAATATAAGAAGTTCAAACTTTGCCTCTATCTTTACTATATCCAGTTCCTTACGTAATGAGGGAAAAACTATTACTGCAGTAAATTTGGCAATGAGTTTAGCTTCAGAGACGGAAACCAAAGTACTTCTTATAGACGGAGATTTACGCAATGGATTGATTCATAAATTATTAAACATTGAGGCAGAGCCAGGTTTATCTACCATTCTGACTAATGATTACGAATGGTCTGTAGGTTTACATCCTACAAAGAAAAAAAATCTATTTGTTATCCCTCGAGGTAAGGTTTCATCTATCTCTTCAGAATTATTAAGTTCAAGAAAGATGCATATAATTTTGGAAAAATTAAGAGAAGAAGGTTTCAACTATATAATTATTGACACTCCGCCTCTTCTCTCCTTTGCTGATGCGCAGCTGGTTACTCAATTTACTGATGGGATTATTGTTGTTGTGGAAGCAAATTACACAAAAGCGGAGGTAGTAAAGAAAGCTAAAGAGCTTTGTGAACAGGCAAATAATAAAATTTTAGGATTTGTTCTCACAAAAGTTGATTATTATACCCCAGATTTTTATTATTACTACTACAACTATAAAAATTATAAAAAAGATGTATAGAGAAAAAGAGAGATTGTTTGGCACAGATGGAATAAGAGGAACAGCAGGAGTTTATCCCTTGACAGATGGAATGATTTTTAAAATCGGATATAGCATTGCGCACCTTCTTCACTATAAATATCCTGCAAAAGATAATCTTAAAGTAGTTATAGGTAAAGATACTCGACTAAGTTCTCCAAAAATAGAGATGATTTTGAAAGAAGCAATAAGTTCCTCAGGTATAGATATAATTCTTTGTGGAATAATTCCCACTCCTGGCTTAGGGTATATAGTTAAAAAGCTGGAAGCACAAATGGGGATTATGATTTCTGCTTCTCATAATCGTTCTCAGGATAATGGGATTAAATTTTTTAATGAAAAGGGAGAAAAATTATCTTTTCAAGATGAGGAATGGATTGAGGATATTATTTTTAATAATTTAGTACATACTTTCTACGGGTGGTCTTTATCCAGAAAAGGAGATTTAATCTATTTTGAGGATGCGGTAAAGTTATATCTTAAGTTTTTACAATCAATTTGTCTTAATTTAAATTTAGAAGGGTTAAAGATTTGTTTAGATTGTGGTTGGGGAACAGTCTCTTTAGTAGCGAAGGAATTATTTAAAAGCTTAGGAGCTCAGGTTTATTCCTTTGCTGATTCTTTTTGTGGAGAAAGAATAAATGAGACGGGAGCATTAAATCCTTATGTACTTAAAAAAATTGTTTTAGAAAAGAAAGCTGATATAGGATTTGCCTTTGATGGAGATGGGGATAGATTAATTGTGATTGATAATGAAGGAAATATTTTAGATGGAGATTATATTTTAGCTATTTTAGCAGATTATCTTTTAGAGCAAGGAAAACTTTCTAAAAATACTGTTGTAGCTACAGAGATGAGTAATTATGGATTAAAAGAGTTTTTAAAAAAGCGAGGGGCAAAGATCATTTTTACTTCTGTAGGAGACAGATACGTATGGAGAAAATTAGTAGATGAGGATCTTAATCTGGGAGGAGAGCAGTCCGGACATATAATTCTTCGTGATTTTGTTTCCTCCCCTGATGCTTTAGTCTGTGCGCTTTTTATTACCAAAATTATTAAGGAAAAACCATTGAATGAGTTCATTCAAGATATGCAGAAATTTCTTCAGATTTTGGTGAATGTAAAAGTTAAAAAGAAGATTCCTTTTGAATCTCTCCCTTCCCTTAAAGAGAAGATAAAAAAAGCTAAAATGTTATTGGAAAATAAAGGACGGCTTCTGATCAGATACTCTGGAACAGAACCCTTAGTAAGGATAATGGTTGAAGGGAAAGATAAGAAATTTATTCAGCAAGTTGCCCACTTCTTAAAAGAAGCAGTAAAAAAGGAATTAGGATAATGTGTGGAATAGTAGGTTATGTGGGAGAAAAAAATAAAGCGATTCAGGTTGTTTTAGAAGGACTTAAAAGATTAGAGTATCGGGGATATGACTCCTGGGGAATAGCCAGTCTAAAAAATAAAGAACTTTTCATCTTTAAACAAAAAGGTAAGATTTCAGAAGCTATTTTTCCCTGGGGGGAGAAGATTTCAGCAAAAGTAGGAATTGCTCACACTCGTTGGGCAACTCACGGGGAGCCTACTCAAGAGAATGCTCATCCCCATCTGGATTGCACAAAAAAAATTGCTATAGTTCATAATGGAATTATAGAAAATTTTTCTTCCTTAAAAGAAAAATTAACTTCTTTAGGACATAAATTTTCTTCTCATACAGATAGTGAGGTAATTGCTCATCTGATTGAAGAGTATTTAAAAAAAGACTTAGATTTTCTTCAGGCAACAAGAAAAGCTTTAGAAGAACTGCAAGGCAGTTATGCAATAGTGGTGATGCATAAAGATTATCCTTATCAGTTAATTGCTGCCCGTAATGGTTCTCCTTTAATTATTGGCGTAGGAGAAAAAGAGAATTTTGTTGCCTCAGATGTCCCTGCACTTTTGAATTATACAAAAAAGATAGTAGTTCTTGAAGATTATCAGATGGCTTTGCTTTCTCCCGATAGGATTAAAATTATCACTCAGAAAAAAGAATCTGTCTCTTTTAAAGTACAAAATATTGAATGGAGTTATGAAGATGCAGAGAAGAAAAATTTTTCTCATTATATGCTTAAAGAGATTTTTGACCAACCACAGGTGATAAGAAGATTATTGGATCACTATATAGATAGAGAAAAGAAAAAGATAAAATTGGAAAAAATTTTGTCTGATTTAAAGTTAAAGAAGCTGGAAAGTATAATTATTCAAGCCTGTGGGACCTCTTTTCATGCGGGACTTTTGGGAAGTTATCTTTTTGAATCAATTGCTCATATTCCTTCTTACAGTTATATCTCTTCAGAATTTAGATACAAAAAATTGATTAAAAAAGGAAACTCTCTACTTCTTTCTATAACTCAGTCAGGTGAAACTATTGATACACTTATGGGATTAAGAAAAGCGAAAGAGGTAGGTTTTAAAACTTTATCTATTTGTAATGTTGTCGCCAGTTCCATTGCTCGTGAATCAGATAGTGTCCTTTATACTTTAGCTGGTCCTGAAATTGGTGTTGCTTCAACCAAAGCCTACACAGCTCAAATTTACCTGCTTTTTCTTTTAGCGTTATATTTGGGAGAAAAAAATAATGTAATTTCTCAAAAGGAAAAAAAGATACTATTGTTGAAGTTACAACTTATACCTTATCTGATGGAGAAGATTTTAAGCCAATCAGAAAAAATAAAAGAAATTGCTTATAAATACTCTTCTTTTGAGAAATTCCTTTATTTAGGAAGAAATTTTAATTATCCTTCCGCATTGGAGGGAGCCCTTAAACTAAAAGAAATTGCCTATATTCCTGCCGAAGGTTATCCGGCAGGAGAGATGAAACATGGTCCGATTGCTTTAATTGATGAGAAAAGTTGTGTGGTAAGTATTGTTCCTTTAGATAAGGTTTATAAAAAGTGTATTTCTAATATAGAGGAGATAAAAGCAAGAAAAGGTAAAGTAATAGCTATTGCTGTTGAGAAAGATGAAAAAGTAAAAGAAGTTTGCGATGAGATAATTTATATTCCTGGGGTATATGAGTATCTTTACCCTTTACTTGTCGCTTTGCCCCTACAGCTTTTTGCTTATTATGTAGCAGAAAAATTGGGACGGGAGATAGATAAACCTCGTAATTTAGCAAAAAGCGTTACGGTAGAGTAATGCAGAAAAGATCAATTGTTGATAGTTTTAAATTTGCTGTAGAAGGTCTAATCTGGGCATTTAAGAATCAGAGAAACTTACGTATTCATATCTTGGTGGGGACAGGCGTAATCTTTTTGGGTGTTTTGTTAAAAATATCCTTTATAAAGATGGCAATACTTTTTTTGGCAATTATTTTTGTAATTGTTTGCGAGATAATAAATACGGCGTTGGAGTTAAGTCTGGATTTTATAAATGGGAAAAAATATCATCCCTCGGTTAAGGTGGTAAAAGATATAGTAGCGGGGGCAGTCCTTTTTGCTGCTTTTAATGCAGTTATAATCGGACTTATTATATTCTGCCCCTATCTATTTGATTAAAAAATTAAGATGAAAACAGTAATTCTTTGTGCCGGTTATGGAACGAGGGCTTATCCTCTAACTATAAATAGAGCAAAAGCACTTCTTTCTGTGCGGGGCAGACCAATAATTGAATTCATTGTAAGGAAAATTCAGCTCTTAGGAGAGGTAGATGAGATTTTTGTTGTTACCAATCATCGATTTTACGGTGATTTTAAAAAATGGCAGGAAAATTTTTTCAGTAGAATCCCCATAAAAATTGTAGATGATGGTTCAACTAATTTAAAGAATAAATTAGGAGCAATAAAGGATTTGGTGTTTGTGATAGAAAAAGAAAAAATAGATGATGATTTGTTGGTGATTGGAGGAGATAATCTTTTTGATTTTAACCTTTCTGAGTTTATAGATTTTGCAAAGGAGAAAGAATCTAAAAGTTTAATTGGTGTGTATACTCTCAATGGAAGATTGAAATCTACAAAATACGGTATAGTTAAATTAAATGAAGAAAAGAAAGTAATTGATTTTTATGAAAAACCTGCTAAACTGAACGGTTCAAGAATTATTTCCACCTGTATTTATTTTTTCCCTAAAAAGAAACTTTCTTTGATTAAAGAATATATTGAGAAAGGATATGATACAGATAAGATAGGAAGTTATATAGAGTGGTTGACAAAAAGGGATGAGGTTTATGGATATGAATTTAATGGCACCTGGATTGATATAGGAGACGTTGATAGTTATACACAAGCGGTATTTATGTTTTAGTCTCAGGGTTTTTAAGGTATAATATAAAAAATTTCAAAAAGGAGTTAAAATGCGTGCATTAGTAACTGGAGGAGCAGGATTTATTGGTTCTCATATTGTAGAAAGACTCCTGAAGGATGGACATAAAGTAATTGTTCTTGATGATCTCTGTAGTGGTAAGCTGGAGAATCTTTCTTTTGTTTCTTCAGAATTGGTGGAGTGGGGAAAAGAAATTAAGAATTTAAATTCGGCTAAATGGAATTCAGGAGATTTTACCTTTATCTATGGAGATATTCGCAATTATTCTGTGTGTGAAGAGGTATGTTCTGATGTTGATGTAGTATTTCATCAGGCTGCTTTAAGAAGTGTGCCTAAATCGATGATATATCCTTATAAATATAATGAGGTAAATATAAATGGGACCTTGAATCTTTTGAAAGCAGCAAAAAAGTGGGGGGTAAAAAGATTTATTTTTGCCTCTTCAAGTTCTATTTATGGAGAGACGGATAAATTTCCTGAAAATGAAGAAGATACCCCCAGACTGATTTCTCCCTATGCTTTAACGAAATTAACTGGGGAGTACTACTGCAAGATATTTACAGAGAACTTTGGCTTAGAAACTATTTGTTTGCGTTATTTTAATGTTTATGGAGAAAGACAATCCCTGGATGATGAGTATGCAGTGGTAATCCCCAAGTTTATTTATTGTATGTTGAAAGATGAAAACCCTCCTATACACGGAAATGGCAAGCAATCGCGTGATTTTACTTATGTGGAGAATGTGGTAGAGGCAAATTTATTAGCCTGTGAAGTCCCTTTTTCAAAAATACACACCTTAAAAAATAATGTTTTTAATATCGCCAATGGTTCCTCTTACTCTATTTTAGAGCTGGTAGAATATCTTAACCAGATTATGGAAAAATCTATTAAACCTGTATTTACTCCCCCTCGTCCTGGAGATGTGTTTAAAACCTTAGCAGACATTTCTAAAGCAAAAGATATATTAGGATACAAACCCAGGATAGATTTTAAAGAAGGATTAAAGAAAACTATAGATTGGTTTCAGCAGATTTCTATTTCCTAAAAATAAACTTAGCTTATTCATCACATGTCGGATTTGCACATTTATTTGGGCGATATCTTGTTTTTCTAACAGCTAATTTCAGATGGTTTTAATTTCTTGAACATAATTCAATAGCCTTCCAATTTTTTCTATTTCTATTTCTACTTTATCTTCATCTCTTAACCTTCCTACTCCTGGAGGAGTTCCGGTGGATATTATATCGAACGGGTAAAGCTTCATAATCGAAGAGATAAAACTGATTATCCTTTCAACCTTAAAAATGAAATTAGAAGTAGAAGATGATTGGCGAAGTTTACCATTTAGAAAAAGTTTTATCTTAAGATTGTTGGGATCCTTTATTTTGGTTTCAATAAATGGTCCTAAAGGGCAAAAAGTATCAAAACTTTTTGCTCTTATCCATTGACCATCTTTTTTTTGTAAATCGCGTGCAGTTACATCATTCAAGCAAGTATATCCTAAAATATAATCCCTAGCTTTCCTAAGAGGAATATTTTTACCTTCTTTTTTTATAATTACCGCCAACTCTGCCTCATAATCTACCCTCCCCCATCTTCGGGAGAATCTTATATAGTCTTGGTGTCCGATTAGAGAAGATGGAGGTTTCATAAAAATAAGAGGTTCCTTCGGAATCTTCATCCTCAACTCTTGGACATGATCTTTATAATTTAGTCCTACAAGAATAATCTTGGTAGGAATGGCAGGAGGAAGAATTCTTAGTTTACCAAGAGAGAATGATTTCTTCCTTATCTTTTTTCCTTTTAAGAGGTTTACTTCATAAACTTTCTCTCCTTCCACAATTCCCCAAAAAATTTTCTTTTTGCCTTTTAGTTGAAATCTGCCTATCTTCATAAAAATATTGTAATAAAAAGTTAGATAATTTTCTACTTTAAGTTTTAACTTCTCTTATAGAAAAAATAATCAGTTTTGTCTCGTTCCGGAATGGAGATTTTTGGGTTAGATTGGTCTGTTGTATGCCCAGTAAGTGTAATTATTGCTTGTAATTATAAAAAGATATATAGTTAATTCAATTCTGAAAGGATAACGTAAAATATTTTGTGGACTTTTCCCTTGACAGAATAATAAAAAAGGCTA
>CAZESF010000015.1:0-13929 GCA_964515205.1 uncultured Planctomycetia bacterium | reverse complement strand
CCTAAGATTACAAGAATATACTTTTTAGGAATAAGATAATTTCTGCCTATTTTTACTGCTTTTATTTTGCCTTTTTTTACCTTTTTATATACAGCAATTCGGCTTATCCCTAAAATTTGTGCTAACTGTGGAATGGTAATATACTCAACCTCTTTTTCCTTCATAATTTGAATATTTTTAGTCTTTCAATATGCCAATAATATTTCGTTAACCATTTTTTATTTGGTTAACATATGTTAACCTATCAAATATAGGTTAACATATATATTTGAAAAATTCAAGATATCTCTGTAAATTTTAATTAACGTTCTACCCATCAAAAAAAATACAAACTAAATGTAAAAAGATGCCTAATTTTGCCTGCCTGTCTCTGGGGGAAATGGAGTTGATGGCTGGAGTATGGTTGGGGGTATTCTATTGGAAGAGAAAGACCGGTTAGAAAGCCCAATACTGTGGTTGTGGATACCTGCCTGCCGCCTGCCTGTCGGCAGAGAGAGCAGGCAGGTTGTGAAAAGAAGGGGATGAGATTTTGATTTATGAGCATTATACAGGGGAGTTGGTTTTTGAGTACAATGAAAATAAAGAAGTGGATAAATCAGCGTATAGAGAGTTTGAGGAGGTGTGGGAGGAAGTTAAAGATTATCGAATTTGATAAAATTTTAAGTAATTCATTCAATTGTAATCAATATTTTTGGTTTTTCTGAATTAAAAACCAATATATCATTAAATCTTTTTCTCTCTCGGGATAATCATTAAATTTTTTCTTCACAAAATTCCAGAAATTTTTATTGTGTTTTCTTTCCCTCAAATGAGCTACTTCGTGGAATAAAACATAATCTATTAACTCAGCAGGCAGATATTTAAGAAGAAGGTTCACTGTTATATTACCTTGCAAAGAACAACTTGCCCATTTTGTTTTCATGCTACGAAAAAATACCTTTCCTATGCTAAGATTCAATTCTCTGAAGTATTCATTTAACCTATTATACACATATTCTTTAAATGAATCTGTATCTCTGTTGAGAATTAATTTCTTCCTTCTTCCATCTTTTAAAGCAGATGAAATTTGAATATGTTTTTTATAAATCCAAGATTTATGTTTTTCAAGAAGTGTTTGAATATTTCTAAAATTTTTAGGTAAAACCAGAAGTAAATCACCGGTTTTAAATTCTAATCTCGGGTATTTTACCTCTCTATACACCACTTTATAATTAATTTCTTTCTCTTGTATCTTAAATTTATACATTTTTAATAATGTAACCCATTAATCGCTGATATATTTTTTCTACCTTGTCTAACCTTATTCCATACTCTTTTATATACTTTCTCACAAATCTTCTTACCATTTTTTCTACATCTTTTTTTATAGTTGTCTGAAGACTCCAATTAGGAATTTTCTTATCTTTTATTCCTAAAATTCCATCTAACTTATTGAAAAGAGCTCTCGCATCTTCTACTAAACCATATTTTTTTCCCAATTCTTTCTCTAAAATAAGTAGAAAATTATATTGAACATCACTGAGTTTTAGTCTCTGTTTACGCTTATTAATAGACGTTATCTCTTTCCATATTTCTAATCCTTCCTGATAAATCTTCTCAAAGTCTCTTGTTCTCTGTTTCCACATCTCAAGCAATCTCTCAACTCTTTCTACTATCGATTCATAAATTGTGCCTTTATCTTTATTAACCAAGACATACCTATTAAGTGTAAAAACTAAATTGGCTGCCTTTTCCTCTTTACTTTCTAATTTCTTCTCCAATGCTTTAATGTATTCTTCATTAAACTTCACTGCAGGATATACAAAAGATGGTTCTCTTAATTGAGTTGTCTGATGGATAATCTCTATTGTTTTTTTAAAATATTTATTTACATATAACTTTTCATCTTCTCCTTCCGTAGAAACATTTTTAATATAAAAAGTAAAAATTTGCGATAACCAGTTGTACTCAGAGATTTTATTAGCTTTAATAACATCTGTCCCCAATAATTCAAATAGTTTTCTAAGTCTCTTATATTCCTGCTGAAATTTTTTAGCGAGTTTCTCATCTGAAGTAAGTATTTCTACTGCTTTAAGCAATGTTTTCCTATCTGTTTTATCTTTGGGGACAGATTCAAATATATCCATTAATTCCTTTAACTTTTGAAGAAATTCTCTTTTGAGATCTTCCATACTATAAAGCACTCCTTTAATTTCTTCCTTGCTGTATATTTCAAAAGCACGATGAAACTCTTTAAGGATTCCTATATAATCTACAATCAAACCTACTTCTTTTATATCTTTGTAAGGCCTATTAGTCCTTGCAATTGCTTGAAGTAAACGATGTTCTTTTAAGGGTTGATCTAAATAAAAGGTCTGTAAAATAGGAGCGTCGAATCCAGTAAGGAGCATATCTTTAACTATCAATATCTTAGGGAATTCTTCTTCCCTAAAATTGCTCACTATTTCTTTTTTAATCTCATCTAAGCTTTTCCCTTTAAATTTTTTAAGTAATTCTTCCTCATACTCCTTTATAATTTCAGAATCTTTTTTATCAGAAAAACTTATTACTACTTCGCAATATTCTGAAGGTAAAAGTTTATCTAATTCTCTTTTATACAAAATACAAGCCTCTCTACTTACTGCGGTAAGTAAAGCTTTAAATCTTCCATCAAGATTTTTTTTAAAATGCTCGGCGATATGAACAGAAACCATTTTTATCCTTTCCGGATTCTCCAAATATACTTTTATAGGATTAAGTTTCTCTTTTATTTTTTCTTCTACTACATCTCTAATATCGTCGGGAATCTCTTGATATTTTTGTTTTAAAAATTCTTCTAACATTTCTTTTTTAAGACGGATTCCTTCTTTGTCAGAAAGAGCGGGTTGATATGCAATTCTTACAGTAAATCCATCTTGCCAAGAATCAGTAATAAAATACTTATCTAAATATTTCTCTTCTGGTAAATAACTAAAATCTCTGTAAGTATCAATCCCTTTTTCAGGTTTAGAAATAGGAGTGCCTGTAAACGCAAAGAAAAATGTAGTGTTTTCTCCCAAAATACTTTTCATTTGTGAAGCTAATCCGCCTGATTGAGTCCTATGCCCTTCATCGATAAAAGCAATTACATTTTTTCTTGTTTTAATGGTCTCCTGTGTATTAGAAAGTTCTGATATCTTCTTATCCAGATCTTTTAATTCTTCTGGTCTAAATTTATGTACTAAAGTTATAAATAATCCTCGCCTGCCTCTATATCCATCGTGCTCTATCATTCTCTTCAAATCTTCTATTGAACCTATAATTTCAGATTTAGGAATATCTAAAGCATTAAACTCTTCAAAAAGTTGTTCTTCTAATTCTTTTCTATCTACAACAAAAAATATAGTAGGATTATCAAGTCTGGAATGATAAAAAAGTTTGTAAGCTGAAAAAATCATCTCCAAAGTTTTACCTGAACCTTGCCAATGCCAAATAAGACCTTTAGTTTTCTTTTCCTTACCCTCAAGATTGTCAAGCACTCTTTGAACAATTTTATTCACTGCCCTATATTGTATATATCTTGCAATAACTTTAGTAGCATTTCCGTGTTCTATTCTATAAAAAATAAAGTTTTTAATTAAATCCAATAAAGTGTGAGGTAAAAGCATTTGAATTATGGCATCTATTGAATCTTTACTTTCTACTCTCCACTCACTAATTCTTATTTTTGTTTCATCATCCTCCCACGGAACTACTGGAAAATATTTAGCAACCTCACAAATTGCAATTCCCATTTGAATGTATTTATACAACTCAGGAAGGCTTTTCTCATAATGTTTAATATCTTTAAATGCATTAAGCCAGCTTTCAGAAAACGAAGCAGGGTTTTTACATTCAATATTAACCAAAGGAATACCATTTACATAAAGAAGAATATCCAAAATCTTGCGTTTTTCACCACTAATGAAGAGAATTTGATTAGTAACAATAAATTCGTTATTCTTTGGATTCTGATAATCAAAAAGTTTAACCTTATAGAGAATTTTTTCTTTCTCAAGTTTAATAGAAACCCCTTGTTTTAAATAATTTAATATTTCTTTTATCCCTTCTTGAGTAGAAGATTTGAATTTTAAAGCATTTATAACATTATTAATATCTTCTTCAGTTAATTCTTCTTCATTTATCTGGCGGATTTTACGGATAAGATTTTTTATAAGAAGTGGCTCCTCAAAAGAATCTCTTTCAAGGTCAGAAGAAGGAATATATTGCCAGCCATTCTTTGATAATTGCTTGATAATATAATTTTCTACAGCTTCTTTTTCAGTAAATCTCATTTTATCCTATATTTATATCAACGTTTAACCTACTTTTTACGTATTTTAATACTCTTCTAAAATCATGCTCTGGCAATTCTCCTAATCCATATCCATCAATATAATTTTCTATTTTTACAAAGTGAGAGGCAAAAGAATCTTCAGAAAAAACTATACTGGAAAGCGCTACTCTCCAAGGAAAAAGAACTTTTTTCTTTTCTTTAGGCCATATGGGAGTTTGGTCATCATAGAATGTATTTTTAACTACACCTAAAGCGTGGATCTGGCCGGTTCTTGCTATTTGAAATATCACTATATCAAAAGGTTTAATTTTATTGTAAAGCCTAATAAAACTTCTCCAGTTTCTTCTTTGCTTTTCTCCTGCGTCTCTGTCCCAGAATCCCCAGAGAAGTCTTTCTTTAGCAACTCTTATGTTCTCAATAGTATTTGAGGAAAATACCCAAAAATTCATTCTAATTTCAGATCTTTAAATTCTTCTCTTTTTTACCTCGCATCTATTCATAGGTAAAAATCTACTAGCTTTATCTACATCTACTAACAAATAAGCTTTAACCAATTCCTTTTGTAATTCTCTCATCAATAAACGCATGTTTCTCCAATCATTTATAAATTCTTTATATCTTGGGTATTTTTTCTGCCTCTCAAACGGAGGCAACTTTTTAAGATTTTCATCACAATTATTCCACCAATGTCGGAAATCAGCTTGCCACTTCTCAAGAAATGGTCTTAACACGTTAACCATCAAATCGTTTATCAAAACTCCCAAATGCTTCCTCACATTTCTCTCTAGCTTACCCACAGGAAATTTACGCATTATCTTTCTTGCTTCTTTAAAAAAAGAATATACCGATTCCAAACTTTCTATTAAAACCTCTCCAGAGAAATCTTTACACTCAGGATCTTTCTTCTTCCCTGTAAGAGCTAATCTTGTACAGATCTCAGTATATAACTCCCATGCACACTGTCGATCTTCCTCTGAAATCTCTGTTTGAATCTGTAATAGTCCTAGATTCAAAGTAAAAATGCCTTTTTTGAGGATACTCATATCCTCCTTATGGTTTATTTCTTATCATTTTAGGCAAACTATTATCAATCAAATGGGTATTTTTACTTTTCAAAATTGCTATATCTATAGCATTTTTAACACTTTTGGGGTTAGTGGTCCAATTAATAAAATGGGCATAGCCACTCTTCACATTCAAATGAAGCCTAGTAGGTACTATAACTTTATTATCCGCCGTTCTTCTCGCAGTAGGCAAAGCTATTCCTAATAAAGCATGTTTATAGTGTAAAGTAGATCTTATCTCCCAATCTACATATCTCCTCTTCCAAGTCTCCTTACCACATAATACGATTGTAATAGAGGACCCTTTGATATAGTCCTCCCGTATTGCTCTATTTACATATTCTGGATCGCTGCTCTCTATTTCATCATCTAAAGAATTATCATAAAAAATTTTATAATAACTGCTAAACAATCTTTTAAAAGTATTTGCCCATATTTGGTCTCTCTCATGATGGTAACTTATAAATACCTTGCGTTTTACATTTAACAATTGATTATATAAATACCGACTTAGCCACTCCATATTAAATTTGCCCCAATGATTTCTTAAGTTGACTATGAAACTCCTCAGCAGTATTAATTTCAGCAAATGCTAATTCTATTGTCTTTCCTAATTTCTTTAAAGAAAATTGATCTTTAAAATATAGACTAACGAATTTTTCTAAATCTTCAATTTTTTTCAATACAGGCCAAAGGAGCAAAAAATCCGGTAATGAAATTTGAGATGTTGTTAAAGAAACTATTCTTACTTCTCCTTTTGTGGCCACTCCTATTTCAAATGGAACCCACCAAGACCTTATAGTATTTTGCGAAATGATAGCCAATAAATGTGAAACTTCTTCCAATCTTTTTAATATTATCTTTGTAACTTCTTCCTCTTTTAATTCTGGATCTAACACGTCTATATACACTTTTATCCTTCTACTTTTCAAAAATTCAAATACCTTTAAAGCTATTTCTCTATCATACTTGCTATAAGAAATAAATACAGGCATAGTAATCAACCTCCTTTTATACTCTCACTCGTCTTCTCCCCGTTAACAACTCCTCCATCAATCCCTTTTTAATTCTTTCCAAAATTTGTTTCCTTCTTCTTTCTAATTCTAATTTTTTGTCAACTGTAGAAAGAATTTCAGCGATTTTTTGTTGTTCAAAAAGTGATGGAAATGGGATATTAAAATTTTCTAATGTGTTTTTTGACAATTCTTTAAAAGTACTTCCTCCACTTAAGTTTTCTAAAGTTCCTTTTTTATTTACCAAATAATAAGCATAAAATTCTGGTATAACTTCATTTATATTCTTAGAAATTAAACCTTTACATCCTTGATTAAAAGTTGCAGAATTTTTAATTATACCTATATACCCTACAGGTGCCCTAGTAGAAATAATGATCGAGCCTTTTGGTAATAAAGTTAAATTTATCTCCCTTAAAGCGTCTTCTGTAATTTTTCTTTCGCTATTATAAATGTAAAGAGTATCTCTCAACTTACTTATATCTGTTGGAGTAATCCAATTAATATTTCCTTTCTCCCAATATTTCTTTTTCTTTGTTGATGGGGTTGTCCCCGTCTCAACATTAAATAAATCAATGATCTTTTTAACTCTCCACTCCTTCGGTATCCTCCCAATTTCGGTCTCTTTAAATTCCTTATGTCCAATACCTTGGGTTAAAAGTTTCTGCATTAATCCTTTTTTGAGTTTCTCAGTCTTTTTTATTACTACCTCAACTTTTTCAATTGCAGAATCTACCGTTGAAAGAATTTCAGCGATTTTGCGTTGTTCGGAGAGAGGGGGGAGAGGGATTACTAGAGATTTAACATCTCCTCTCTTTATACCCCCAATTAGTCCGTGGAATTTTAATCTAATTTGAGTTTGTCCAATATTAGAAAATAATAAATAGAACAGAAATTTATTAAATAACCCTTTTTCAGATTTTGTCCTTATTATGAATACATGTTCATTAACAGCTACTTTTGGATATAATAGATTTTTTACAAAAGCAACTTTCCCTGTTGTGGCTCCATCTTTTACCATTAGAATATCATTAGGTATAACTTTTCCTTGCGTGAGATTGTTATAAAAATTCTCTGGAATAAACTTTAAATTCTTCCAAATAATATTCCCTTCTTTATCTATATGCTCACCACCTAAACTTGGTATTGAACCATCCGATAATCCTACCCCTTTAGTTCTTTTTCCGGTTTCTAACTCAATAAGTTCATCTAACTTTACCACTTCCCACTCCTTCGGTACTCTGCCGATTTCTGTTTGTTTGTAGCACTTATTCATCTTGTTCATTTTTATCTTTGTTAATTTTTTTAGTTAAAAATGTCTTATAGATAAAAATAGATATACTCCCAGTAATATAAGCTATAAATTCTGCCATCTCAAATGTCACAGATTCATAATTACCAGCGTGTCTATCTCCGGCAATATTACTCACCTCGGCTACTCCATAAATAATACTACTTAAACCCGCTATGATTTTCTTTGCCCAGTCATCCAGTTCTAGTACTTTACATACAGCTTTATGCAATTTCCCCAAATCTCCTTTGACTTTGTCAATTTCGTTTAGAGGTATATTGCTGTTTTTTAAGATTGCAATATACAGGTTTTCAATCATGGTTCTACTTGCAGTTATCGAAGCTGCGGGAGATTCACGAATTCGGGATACTATTCTATACCAATCAGAGATCAAATCAGTAAATCTTCCTTTAAAATTTAAGTTTGCTATTTCATCCGTTACCGGAGTTAAGTTTAAAATACTAAAAATCCTCTTCTTGATTTCTTTGATTTTGTGTTTGGTTGGCATTGGATATTTAGAAGGAGGTGGATTATTAAGGAGATCTAATATTGTTATAAACTGTTGAAGCGGTAGCAAAGAATTTAGACAACTTTCAAAAAAATCTTTTCTTGTGGGACGCATCTTCTCGTAACCTTCTTTGCTTATGGAACTATCATATTTTTTAAAAAAATTAATTATTTCGTCAAAGCTAAACCCTCTTTTCGGATTATCTCCAGCAAATTCTGACGCTATTAAAGTTACTAAATCTAACCGCAATTTCCTCATTTTTTTCTTCTCCTCGCTCTCTTTATAATCTTCCCCCCTCTCATCCATACCTCATATCTCTGTTTCTTCAGTAACATCTAAGGCATTTTTGAATATTTCTATCATTTACAGCAATATATCTTACTTTGAAGATTTTTTACCTGATTTATACTTTGATATATACTCTCTTTCTTAGTTTCAACTTCAATAACTTTATTTTTGGTTACAATATCGATGCCTTTACTTTTCTTATATTCTGTTCCAAATTTCTTTGCTAACCTCTCAGCTATTTTGTCATGAATAGTCTTAGACACTCTATCCTCCTTTTTATCTTTTATCTCCTCAAAACAATCTTTCAAAAATCCCTTGACAAACCCAAAATAATATTTATTCTTTAACTGAAGTTTAGGTAGCCACGCGTAGCGGAGGCTACCTTATTGTCAAAAAGTTTGTGAAGTTTATTTTATAATAAATCACTATCTAAATCCCCTAAATTAATTGGCTCATCTCCTAAATCTATCAATTCTAATTCTTCTGTATTATCTTTATCTCTTTTAAATAATCCGTAAAATGTTTTTAAATTCTTAGGATCGATTTTATCTTCATTACCTTTTACTATCCCCATAAAATATTCTTTTAAATCTTCATCATTTATAATCCAATAAACTTGATTGTTAGTAATACAAGCCAAAACTATCTCGTTTAACTGAGAGGGAGTAAACTCTGTATATTTCTTAAGTTTCTCAAATATATTTCTTGTCTGGGCAAAAGAGTTGCTAGTTAGAAGATTCCGAATGAGTATATCTTTTTCTAATTCACTAGCAAGTTTAATATGAGGGAATTTCTCCTGAAAGAACTGCGACAACCTACGGAAAGCAATTATTTCACTCTTCTTTTTTTGACGCCATTCTCTTTCTAAAAAGTAAGAAAATCTCTCTTTATCTAACTCAGAAAAATAATCATTATCATCTGCAATAAAAAATAAACCTTCTCCCTCAGGAATTTCTTCTAATAATGACTCCCAATTTACAGCATCTCCATATGATTTTTTCTTACCTGGGGGATTTCCTAGCTCAAAACGCAATTTTGCATTTTGGATTATTTTATCTGTTCGAAAAATCCTATGTGCTTTATCAAATAATTCTTGAATAATTTTATCTGCCTTTAGATTATGACTTAATATATCGCTTGTTATTCTTTCTAAAATTTTTGCTTTACTCGAAAAGAAATTATCAATAGACTTTTTAAGAATTTTATATTCTTCATACTCTTTACATATCTGTGGGACCGAATCATTTAACTTTTCCTCTTTAAATCTCTTTAAAGCATCGGCAATTTTATTATCACGATTTCTATAAAATTCATCTATAACTTGTTCAGGAAGAAATAATTTAACTGTTTTATTGTCTAAAAGCACATATAATTTTCGCAGTTCTTCTAAATCTTCGTTAGAATAATGATAAAAGGATAAAAAATTATTGGTATCAATAAATATATTCATCTTCCACCAATAACTTCCCACCTTCCTCCTCTATCGGGCCCAACTCTTTTAAGTAATCCTTTTTTCTTTAATTTGATAATATTTTTATCTACAGCAGTGGTGCTAATACCAATTTTATTCGCTAACTCTTTCTTAGAAATATAAGGATTGATTTTAACCCACTCTAAAATCTTCCTTTGGTTTTCTACCAACCCTTCTACCAACCTTTCTACCAACCTTTCTTTAGTTTCTTTTTCGGCTTCTTTTACTATCTTCAAATATTTAAAACTTGGCTTAAAAGTAATATAAAAATGAGTAGGAGTATATTCTATTTCAGGATAGGGAGCATTTTCTTTTTTGCAGATATCTTTCATTCTCTGCATTCCTGATCCTAATTTTTCTCCAAAATGTATTCTTGAGAATAAATCGGCGATTATTTGATTTCTTCTAAAAACAGTTTTACCCAGAATAAAATGAGCGGGTTTCTTCCAGATGTTTTCTATTTGAATTCTATTCGGGAAGAATTTCAAAATATTGCTATGACCATGCTCAAAATAATCTTTATGCATTACTGAATTTATTACCGCTTCTCTTATTGCCTCAAGAGGATATTCATAAATTTCTTCTCTTTGAGGACTACCAGTGAACTTATAAGCAACTTTTGTGTACAACTTTACAAAATCTATAACTTGCTCTACTATTTCAAATAAACTTCCTGTTATTTCTTTCCTATCAATTACATCTACTCCTTCTTTGTCTTTAAAAAGAACAACCGTAAATACTGACCAAGGAATAAGCTTTGGATGTTGAGGTTCTTTTGCAAAGAATAACACTCCTGCATTATTAAAATAAATTTTCCCTCTCTTTATTTCTGCTACTCCTAAATTTACTAAGACCTCCTTTAGAGGAATGCTTTTTGATAGACCTGCTAATTTTAAAAATTTATTTAATTTTTCTTTACTGAAATCTTGAGGGAATTTAAATTTTTCATTTATAAGTTCATCAAATCTTATTTTGCCTTCAGTTTTAAAGAAATCTAAAATTTCGTTGCGTTTCAGCTTTTGAGATATTGGACCAATTCTTTTATAAAAGCCTAAGGAACATTTATAAGGTTTATCTTTCCCTTCTTCTATTTCTATAATTAGAATATTTTCAAAAGATTTAAATTTTAGTTTTATAGGAGGTTCGCAGTTAGAAGCGATGTTTTGAATCTCTGATTTTAATCTGTTAGTGATTTTTATACCTTTGATTTTTCCTTCATCAGTTATCCCTATGAATATTCTCCCTCCCGAGGAATTAGAAAAAGCAACTATATCTTTGTCAACACCAGTTATATTTTCCTTAAATTCTACTTTGTATCCTTCTCCTTCTTTTAAGATTAATTTTAATTCTTTCTCATTCATCTTTTTAATACCCGATCTCTTTAATATATGATTCTATCTTCTTCTTTACCTCTACAATTTCATTTTCTACCTTATCTAACTCTTCCCATTCCTTCTTGATATCAATCTCCTCAACCTCTTCTTCTGGATATGCATAAAGTGAAACGTTTAGATTAAAATCATTTCTCTTTATCTCATCAATATCAACTACTCGTGCAAAACCTTCTATGTCTTTAAATTCTTTATAAGCATCTTTTATTTTCTCTATGTGTTTTTTCTCTAAAATGTTTAATTTTCTTACATCAGGATGGGGTCCGTACTCTTTAGAGGCGTTTATAAAAAGAATTTTATTTTTTCTTTCTTGCGATTTATTTTTATTAAAAATTATTATCGCTCCGGGTGCACCAGTATTATAAAAAAGCTTTTCAGGAAGTAATATCACACATTCAATTAAATCAGCTTCTATTACTTTCGCTCTTATTGCTTTTTCTTTTCCTCCTCTAAATAAACATCCGTTATCAATAACTACTCCGACTTTTCCTGTTTTCTCTTTACTTGATGTAAGCATGTGCTGAATCCAAATCCAGTCAGCAGATTGTTTAGGAGAAAATCCATAAGGAAATCTTTTCTTCCAGAAATCACCTTTTTTAATTACATTTTCATCATAACCATCCTGATTCCAAGGAGGATTAGCAACTACGATATCAAATTGTTTTACCATATCTTGCTCTTTAAATTTTGGATAAAGAAGAGTGTCTCCTAAAGCTAAATTTGCGTTTCTTATATCGTGAATATAAAGGTTCATTCTACCAAAAGCTAAGGATTTGTGATTTGCCTCTTGTCCATAAAGAAATAATTTCTGCGCCTCTTTCTTCCCATATTTCTTTTCAACATACTGATAAGCAATAATAAGCATCCCACAAGATGCACAGGCAGGATCATATACACTTTGATTTGGTTTGGGATCTAAGATCTCCATCAATAACCAAATAACTTCTCTGGGAGTAAGAACCTCTCCTTCTTTAGCTTTTTGGGGAGCAAAATAACGAAGGATCCATTCATAAGCATCTCCTAAAATATCTGGGGATACATTATGAAGTTTTCTTTCGCTAAAAAGTTCTACTAATTGACGTAATATCTCCGCATTTTCTCTATTGGTTGTAAATTGGATAAAATCTGTCGTATCAAGAATATCTTTTAATTCCGGATTTCTTTCTGCTAAAACCTTAAGAGCCTGCGAGAATTTTTCAGGAAGTCTATTTACATCTTTTCTTATATTTTCCCAAAGATATTCTTCAGGTATATCAAAATCATGATATATGGCGTTTTTAGCCTCCTCCTTTGCCTCTTCTTCTGAAAAACCATCTTTTAATGCTTCTTGATAAGCCTTTCCATATTCTAACTCCCATTTATCACTTATTCGTTTAAGGAATAATAAAACAAGAATAAATTTATAATCTACACGTGTGCGGATAAGATCGGCTGCTTTTTTCAGAATTGCTTCAATATCACCACGGGTTACTTCCTGAACCGATTCTTTAAGAATTTCTTCTTTGGACTTCAGTTTATATAATCTTCTCCTTGCATCTTCTGGATCAAAAAAAACTTTAAGCCAGCCTGCTTTTCTTAATTCTGAAAGCAAAACTAAAACTCCCTCCATAGAAGCTTTCTCCGAGACTTTTTCCCGAAGAGCTCTTTCTGCTTCATCATAGGTAAATTCTCTATCTTTGAATTCCTCCCATAATATTTTATATTTTGTCTCAATCCATGTAGGAAGTGAGATTAAAACCATTTTTCCTCCAGTGTTGTTATTATATAAGTTATTTTATTTTTACCTTATATTATAACATAATACATTTTTGTCAAGAATAAAATTATCTCCTACCTCCTGCATAACTCCCTATTATCCGCATACATTACAATAAAAAGATTCGTTGGGCAGAAGATACCACCTTCAACGACACGGGTTACCTGAGTAAGAATTTTTAAAAGAACGGTTTGCGTCTTGGTCGGTTTTGGTTAGGGTTATTCGTTGAATTTTGGAAAAGTTTTTGCGATTATATTAAAACCATTTCCACCCTAAGGATGGAATGTAGATTTTTAAGAATATTTTCTCTTATTACTTTTTCTTGTCCTCCTCTTCATTCAATTAGTCTTCTAACTCTTAAAAAATTTTTCCTTATACCTCTTCAATCTAAATAATTATATCATCCCCTCATCAGCAAAACTATAGTATTCATCATCTCCTATTATAATATGGTCCAATACTTTTATGTTTAGAATTTCTCCTGCTTTAGTTAAGCTTTTAGTGAATTCTTCATCTTCTTTGCTGGGTTTAGGGTCTCCTGAAGGATGATTATGAACACAGATGATAGATGAAGCATAGGATTGTAAAGCTTTTTCAAATATTTCTCTTATTATGGGATTTGCCTGATTTACTGTGCCCTGGGTTATCTCTACAATATCAAGAATCCTGTTTTTGGAATTTAGAAGGAGTATTTTAAATACTTCTTTCTTTAAATCTCTCATTCTTGGCATTATAATTTCTACAACATCAGAGGAGGATTTTATCTGAGGAGGTTTTTCTTTTATTTCTTCTTCTCTGAATCTTCTTCCTATTTCAATTGCTGCTTTAATCTGGGCTATTTTTGCCTGACCTA
>CAZESF010000014.1:0-14402 GCA_964515205.1 uncultured Planctomycetia bacterium | reverse complement strand
AAATTAGGTATAGATAAAATAGGAATTGCTACCACTTATAAAGAAGAAAAATGAAATATACTTTTTTCTTCATCTCTTTGTTTCTTCATTTATCTTTTTTTGTTTGCGTCTCCCCCACTATTAAAAAAAAATCTGCACCGGTAATAGTTAGCTGGTTAGATGTTTTATCTTCTTCTGATTTAGTAAGCAAGAAAAAAGAGGATAAAATTAATCATAAAATCTATAATTGGTTTTCCAAGGTAAAAAGCGAAGATTATTTTTTCAAAAGAAATTCTATAGATTTATTTAGAAATTATTTTTTCTCTATTTATAAGTCTCTTCTATTTTTGTCTATAAAAGCTATGCCAGAAAAAAATAAAAAATTTTCTAAAGATCTAACTTCTCCAGATTATTTTTTACTTTTCTTAGAAAAGCCAACTTTTTTAGAAAAAGGAAATTTAAATTTAAAATATAGAATCAGTACAGACAAAGAAGAAAGAATATTATTTTTTATTCCTCAAATTTTAGATGAAGATTTGACACTTCTTTATACAAATACTCATTTAAGACATAATTTTCTTTTTCTTAAAAAGAGTAATCTTTTCTGGACAGAAATAAAAGTTATGATAAAATGAAAATAGATATTGCTCTCTTTTTAGGAGTTTTATTTTCCTTAATATTGTTTTTTTTGATAATTAGCTTTTTTAAAGAAAGAAAAAAAGTTTTTTCTTTACGAAGAGAAAATAAGATGAAAGTTTTAAAATGTCCAGTATGTTTGGGAGTATATTTTGTGTGTCAGAAGAGAAGATATTCTCGTTGTCCGTTTTGTTTAAGCATAAATAAGTTAGAGGATGATCACTGAGATTGGGATAGTAGCAGGAGAAATTTGGCGATTTTTAGAAGAAAAAGAGAAAGTAGTATTGGAAGAACTTTTTGAAAAGATAGATAGACCTAAGGAAGTGACTTTGATGAGTTTAGGGTGGTTGGCACGGGAAGGTCATGTTATTCTTGAAAAGAAAGAGGATACATATAATGTAAGATTGAGAAAGAAGAAGAAAGGAATAGTTTTAGTTGTAGTTATGGGAGCGCTGGTTGTAATATGTCTTTTAGCTTTAATTGCTATTAAATTAGCTACGCAAAGAGCGAGACTTTCTGGTCAAAGATTAAGAACATTAAAAGCTCAGTTTGCTCTTCAGGCTGGGGTTGTGGATGCTTTTGAAAAATTAAGAAAGGGAAGTATTACTTCTTCTACTCAGTATAATTTAGGAACAATTAATGGATTTGATGTAAAGGTGGCAATAGTAGAAAATGGTAAAACCCTTTTTTCTTACTCCTGCCTAAATGCTCCTTCCGATTACTGTATATTTGTTACTGCAATTCGCTAATCTAATCAATATATAGGGTTAAAAAATATAATATACAATATGTATGAAAATAGAAATAGTTTTTAGAAAAAATGACTTGACTTAGCTAAATTATGATAATTTAATGGAAATTGTAAAAAATTATAAAAAAAGTAAGAATGAGGAGAAAATTAAATAGACACTTATTAAGCGTGGAAGAATTAGCTCACTATTTGAATTTACGAAAGCAAACTATCTATAATTGGTTGCATAATAAAAAAATTAGTGGAATAAAGATAGGAAAAGTCTGGCGATTTGATAAAAGGGAGATTGATAAATGGTTAAAGAAGCATAAAGTATAGTTTCTAAAAGATATGAGAGAAATTGGAATAGCTTTGGGAGAAAAAGAAGCAGGAGTAGCAATAGTTGAGGAGAAAAGAATTATTTTCTCTAAAAGATACATTTTTAGTAAAGAAGAGCTGGAAAATATGGAGGTGATGATAAACAAACTTAGGCGAATTTTAAATATTAAAAAAGAAGATCAAGTATATTTAGCTCTTCCTGAGAAAAAATTTATTCTACGTAGCTTTAAACTTCCTCTAATGGGAAGGAAAGAACTTGAAGGAGGAATTCCGTTTGAAATAGAAAAGTATATTCCTTTTGGGATTGATGAATTAATATGGAATTATGCTTATACAAGGATACCTGGGGAGAAGAAAGTTATTATTTCTTTTTTGGCGATTAAAAGGGAGGAGTTTAGGCGATTTAGAGAAATTTTTGCTACCATAGATATGAATCTTTTGTTAGTTGAGCCTTGTTTTTTTTCTTTATTTCGAATTATAAAAAGTAGGAAGGAGTACTCTGAATGTAAAGGATTGGGAATATTAGAGTTTACTTCTCAGGAAGGTTCGTTCACTTTTTTCTTTAAAAATCTACCTTTATTTAATCGCTCTTTTTTAATCAAGAATCTTTTTGTTAAACCGGATGGTTTAAAAGAGAAAATTAGAGAAGAGGTGAGGTTTTCTTTACAATATTTTCGAAGAGAATTTAGCAAACTTCCTTTAGAAAGATTGATTATAATAGCGAAAGAAGATTTTTTTCATGAAAAGGATTTTTTCCTTTCTCTGAAGGAAGAAATAGAAGTCCCTATAGAAATAATTCCCATAGATAAGCTGGCAAAATTAGAAGAAGATTTAAATGTGCTAAGAGCATATGGGGTGGTAGAGTTTAGTTACCTTCCTATAAAATTTCCTTCTCTACGTAGAGATACAAAAGGGTTTCTGTATATTGAGAAGAAGAAGGAATTTACCTACATGCCTTTTATAGTAGAGGTTATTTTAGGTTTTTTTCTTCTGATAAGTTTGAACATATTTTTTCAGATAAAAATTAATAATTTAAAGAGAGTGATAGAAGAAAAAAGAAAAAAGTTGTCTTCGCTGCCGTGGGGGAATAAGCGTAGAGAGGTTATTGAGAATGAGATAGAAAGGGAAAAAATGACTATAGAAAGGTTGAAAAGTAGTAAGTCAGAAAACACACTTTTTATATTTAAAAGTATAGAGGAGGCTCTTCCTGAAGGAATGTGGTTAGAAAGTTTAAAGATTGATTTTGAAAGAAAAAAGGGATCTATAAGCGGATATGTATACTTAGGTAATTCTTATGAAGAGAAGAAAGCAATAGAAAAATTTGTAAGAAGATTGAATAGAAATAAAAAAATGAGGTTTTTTTCCTTTTTGATAAATACAACTGTTAAGAAGAGAGAAGTAATTGAGAAATTTCCTGTTACCTATTTTAAGATCACCTTGGGCAGAAAAGATGAAGGATAGAGAAATCTATATTTTAATGGCTATAGCTTTTTTGTTCTTTATGGGGAGCATATTTGTTTTTTCCCGCTATCAAGAAAGATTGAAAGTAGAAGAGGAAAAGCTAAAAAAGATTGAGGAGAGAATAAAAGTAATTAAGCGGTTTCAGAAGGTAGATAGGGAATGGCAGAGATATGCAGAGGAGTTTTTATTTTCTGATATTTCCTCTCTTAGAGAAAAGATAGAGGAGCTTGCAAAAGATATAAGAATAGAAAATTGGCGTATTTTATCTTCTCAAAAGAAGAATCTTATTTTTCAACATAGAGGGAAAATAGTCTTTTATGCTACTTATGAGAATTTTATAGAATTTCTTAAAAATTTAGAAAAATATCCTTCAGTTAAAATAAAATCTTTTTCCATAAAGTCTATAAGCAAAGAAGGAAAATTGAATGTCGAGTTGGAATTTTTAGCAAGAACATTAAGATGAAGAAAATTTTTATGGGTATAATTCTATTATTTTTGTTAAAAGGCTGGGGAAAAGTTAAAGTGAATCCTTTTATTTCCTTAATTCCTAAGAGACCAGAAAAGATAAAAACAGTAGAGAAGTTATTAAATATTGAAGGGATAAAATTAGAGGGAGTAATCTTAGGAGAAGAAAAAGCGTGTGCGATTATTAATGGAAAGGTATATAAAAAGGGAGATATCATAGAAAAATACGGAGTGCAGATTATGAATATTAATAAAGAAGGGGTAGATTTGAAATATAACAGGAAGATTTATAGAATAAAAATAGAAACAAAAAAGGAGATGAGATGAAAAAAAATATAGTGAGTATAGTTGCTTTTACTTTTCTTTTAAATTTTTATCTGTTTTCTCAAACAGATAATATCTATGGAGAATATCTTCTTAATAAAGTTGAAAAAAAGATATCTATGAATTTAGAAAATGTAGAATTAACAGATCTTTTGAAGGCTTTATCTATTCAAAGTGGACTCAATTTTATCTGTAGTGAGGCAGTAAAAGAAAGAAAATTAACTGTATATTTAGATAACGTGCCTTTAAAAAAAGCGATAGATATAATATTTAAAGCAAACAATCTTACTTATGATTATTATCCCCAGGCAAATCTATTTGTAGTAAAAGAATTAGGGAAACCTTCGATTGAGTTAAAAACAAAAGTATATAGATTGAAATATATTAGGATTGAAGGTTCACGTTTACAGGAAGAAATAAAAAACATTTCCGAATCAGCAGGAGGAGAAATAGGGAAAAAAGGAGGGGGTGGTGGGAGTGGAGGAAATGTTGAGGTTCATATTAAAGAAGCAGTGGAAGGGGTTTTATCAGAATACGGAAAAGTTATTGAAGAGCCCTCTACAAATTCTTTAATCGTTGTTGACGTTCCCCTTCAATTTCCTATAATTGATAAGGTAATAGAAAGTTTAGATAAACCTCAGCCAAAGATATTAATTGAAACAGAAATTTTAGATGTTTCTAAAACAACAATTGACAAATTAGGAGTAGATTGGCCCGAGACTTTAGCTACACTAAATGTTATTGGAACAAGAGCAACTTCTTTTCCTTTTTGGGGAAGTAAAAAAAATGTATCTGCCAATTCATCCACTTTAAGCATAGATTCAGCTTATGGGACGATTGAGTGGTCAGCAAATAAATTTGCCCCCTCAATTCTTAATGTTTTAGGAGCGGAGTTAGCTCTTAAGTTTTTAAAGTCTCAGGCTGATACTAGGGTATTAGCGCGTCCAAAAGTTTTAACTTTATCGGGAGAGACAGCAGAGATAAAGATTACTACTGATGAAGCAATTGGGATTACTAAATCAGAAGATGAACAGGGAAACGTAGAATATACTATTGAGCGCACAGAGACAGGAACAAGATTAAGGGTAACTCCTCAGGTTGAGCCTTCAGGAGAAATAACTTTGGCAATTGAAACTGTTCAACGAGTAGCTAAAGATAGTGGATTTACTACTACCGCATCAGCTTTTGTAACTGGGACAATCAAAAATCCAGAAGAGAGAAGCACACACACAGTAGTAAGATTAAAAGATGGAGAGGTGCTTTTAATTGGAGGTTTAATAAGAAAAGAGACAGCAAAAAATACTACTCGTGTTCCTTTCCTTTCTCGTGTTCCTTTGTTAGGAAGTTTTTTTAGAGGAGAGGATAAAAATGTAAAAGAAAGAGAATTGCTCATTTTTATTACTCCTCATATTGTAAAGGAAACTGGATATTTGTTGCCTGAGAGAGGTAAGTTAAAATCGAGAGAGCAGAGCATTTCTTTATTGCGAAAGAAAGTTATAACTTCTTTTTTAGATAAGTTTTCAAAATGAATTACAAATATAAGAAATTAGGAGAAATTCTTATCTCGGAAGGGATGATTACATCTTCTCAACTTGATGAAGCGTTAAAGATACAGAAAAAAGAAGGAGGCAGGTTAGGAGATATTCTTGTAAGATTAGGATATGTAAATGAAGAGCAAATCTTAAGTGCTTTAAGTAAACAGTTACATATTCCTTATGTGAGTTTAGCTTCGGGAAAATTAAAGCCAGATTCTGAGCAAGATTTAGATAAACTTATCCCTTATGATTTTGCGGTAAGGAATTTGGTTTTGCCTTTATTTCGGAATTTGAATCTTCTTACAGTAGTTATTTTTGATCCTTTAGATTTAATATTGATTGATAATTTGAAGAAATTAACTGGATGTGAGATAAATCCTATTTTAGCTACAAAAAGTGATATTATCAAGGCAATCGAGGAATTTTACGGTAGAGAAAAAATCTTTAAAGAAGCAATCGATTCAGCTCGTTGGGAGGGAATAGAAGAAAAGGAGATAAGTATAGAGGAAGAGTTAAGCTTAGATAAGCTTATTGCTCGTGCGGAAGAAGCTCCGGTAATAAAACTGGTAGATTTGATTATTCATCAAGCAATTGAAGAAAACGCTTCTGATATCCATATTGAGCCTCAAAGAGATAGCTTACGTCTGCGGTATCGCATTGATGGGGTGTTATATGAGATGCCTCCTCCTTCAAAATCTTTACATCTTCCTATTGTCTCTCGAATAAAGATATTAGCGGGAATGGATATTGCCGAGAGGCGTCTTCCTCAGGATGGAAGTTTTATGGTGAAGATAAAGAATAGATTGATTGATTTAAGAATTTCTACTGCTCCTACTGTCGATGGAGAAAAGGTGGTAATAAGAATATTGGATAAATCAAGAGTCCCTTTAGATTTGTCTAAATTAGGATTTTTCCCTGAAGAATTGGAAAAAATTAAAAAGGGGATTTCTGCTTCTTACGGATTAGTTCTTCTTACTGGTCCTACAGGAAGTGGAAAGACAACAACTCTTTATGCTGTTTTAAATGAGCTTAACTCCACTGAGAAAAATATTCTCACCATTGAGGATCCAGTGGAGTATAGATTGGAGGGGATAAATCAAGTACAGGTAAAGCCACAGATTGGTTTAACTTTTTCTAATGTTTTAAGAAGTTTCTTGAGGCAAGATCCGGATATAATTTTGGTGGGAGAGGTAAGGGATTTAGAGACTGCCGAAATCTGTATAAGAGCGGCTTTAACCGGACATTTAGTTTTGTCCACTCTTCATACTAACGATGCTGTAGGAGCGGTTACACGCCTGGTGGATATGGGGGTGCCTCATTATCTTGTTTCTTCTTCCTTACGGTTAATTGTTGCCCAAAGATTGATAAGGAAGTTGTGTTCTTTTTGTAAGGAGCCTTATGAAGTAAAGAAAGAAGATTTACCTTCGCATATGAAAATTTCTACCTCAATAATTTATAGACCTAAAGGTTGTCAGAATTGTAGATTTATTGGGTTTAAAGGCAGAACTTTAATTAGCGAAGTAATTCTTGTTGATGAGGAGATTCGTGAGGCTATTTATAAGAAGCTTTCTACTTCTCAGATTATGCAATTGGCGAAAAAAAAAGGAACAAATACTTTATTGGAAAGTGGAGTGAGAAGGGTTGAGGAAGGGATTACTTCATTAGAAGAAATATTATCAGTAACTGCCTTCTAATGGCTTTATATCAGTGTGTAGTTAAGGATAAAGAGGGAAAGAGATTAAAGAAAGTAGAAGAGGCTTCTTCTGAAAAAGAATTAATTGAGAAGTTAAGGAATCAGAATTTCTTTATTATTTCGATAAAAGAATTAGGCAAAAAAAAAGAAAAAGTTTTTCTAAAACATAAAAGAAAAAGTTTAAAGCCCCACGACTTAGTATTTTTTGCCAGAAACTTAGCTATTACTCTTTCTGCTGGATTACCTTTAGTGAGAAGCTTAGAGATTTTATCTTTTCAAACAGAGAGTGCAAAATTAAGTAAAGTATTGCAGGGCGTAATAAAAGAGATAAAAAGAGGGTTTTCTTTAAGTGAAGCAATAGCTAAATTTCCCCAAGCATTTTCTTCTCTTTGGATAGGAATGATTGAGAGTGGGGAAGCTAGTGGAAATATTGTGTTTACTTTGGAAAAATTAGCTGATTATTTAGAAATGAGAGTAGATTTTGAGAGAAAAATAAAAAGTTTTCTTATTTACCCTTCTATTCTTTTTATAATTGCTACGGTTGTAGTTTTTGTTTTTTTTAAAGTTATTCTCCCTCGATTTAATGAAATACTTAAGCAATTTGACATTTCTCTTCCTTTGCCTACACGGATTTTTTTTAACATTAGTAAATTTGTAAATGAGTATATTTGGCTAATAATTTTAGCTGTTGTAGGGAGTATTTTCATATTCTGGTGGGGGAGAAAGATTAAAGGGGGAAGGGCCTTTTGGGATAAGTTAAGTTTGAATTTACCTCTTTTAAGCAGAATAACAAGATTGATATATTTAGAAAGATATTGTTCATTGATGTATATACTTTTAGAAAGCGGCATTCCTATAGTTTATGCTCTTGAGATAGTAGGTAAAAGCATGGGGAGTATGATTTTTCAAGAGAGAATTTTTCAAATTAAAGAAGAAGTTAAAAGAGGAAGACGTCTCTCTTCAGAGATGATGAAACTTTCTCTTTTCCCTCCTTTAATAGCAGAAGTTATCCATGTAGGAGAAGAGGCAGGTAATTTATCTGAAATGTTTGAGAAACTTTCTATTTATTATCAGAAGGAGTTATCTACACGTATTGAAAGATTAGTCTATATATTTGAGCCAGTGATGATTGTAATTATGGCGGCAATTGTAGGTAGTATCGTTATCTCTTTATTTTTACCTTTATTTAAAATTTCTACCTTGGGAGATTGATAGAGAGGGAAGTAATGTGATAAAATAGAATTAAGGTAAAGAAAGGAGGCAGAATGTGTAAAGGTTTTACTTTATTGGAATTGTTAACGGTTGTCATTATAATAGCAATTCTGGCAGCAATAGCTATCCCTCAGTTTTTTAAAGCTGCAGAACGTGCAAGAGCATCAGAGGCAGTTAATCTCTTAGGGGTTATCAGAAGTGCCCAGATAAGATATTATGCAGAGCATGCAATTACTACAGATAACTGTAGCGAGTTAGATGTAGATGTTCCTGATCTAAGATACTTTGATATAAGTACACTTACTTGTATAAGACAGAACAATTACGGAGGAACTGCCGGGACTAACGAATTAGCTAATATTCAAAGAAATACTTTTCAAAATCCAGGTTATGGAACTTATACTTTACGTATTTATGAAAATGGAGAAGTAAAATGTGATAGTAGCACAGGTATTAAATGCCCTGCGGGTTTTAAATAGATTTTTATCCATTAAAATTGTTTGAATTAATGAAGAATTTTTTTACTCTAATTGAACTTATAATGGTAGTAATAATAATAGGTATTCTTGTAATGATAGGGTTTCCTACATATCGTAAAGTAGTATTGAAAGCAAGAGATAGGGAGGCGCAGGCAATGTTGAAGTTAATTAAAGAGGCAGAAAGAAGCTATTATTTAGATTATGAGGAGTATGTTAGTTGTGTAGATACCAAAGATTGCAATGCTAAATTAGGTTTAGATCTTCCTTCTCAGTACTGGAG
The DNA here is from genome assembly GCA_964515205.1 of uncultured Planctomycetia bacterium. Lineage (GTDB taxonomy): Bacteria > Omnitrophota > Gorgyraeia > Duberdicusellales > 4484-171 > CAZBLX01. The sequence goes on along the minus strand of CAZESF010000014.1, from coordinate 5,269 downwards.
TTACGAAGTGGATGTTCCTGGTGCTAACCAATTCTGTGCTCATGCTGAAGGAGTGGCGGGTCAGACTTTGCATACTGACTGGTATATTTCTGAAACTATGAGTGAGCCCTCTCCTTCTGGATGTACTCATTGATTTTTCTAATTATAAATGGGCCTGTAGCTTAAAGGGAGAGCACCTGCTTCGCAGGCAGGGGAGTGGGAGTTCAAATCTCCCCAGGTCCATTTTGTCTTGACGAAGAAAGAATAGTGTGGTATTTTGAGATGTAAAAAAGGAGGAGAAATGAGGAGAATATTGATTTTTCTATCCGTTTTATTATTTGCTACCAGTTGTAGCGTAGTGGTTCAGAAAGGTAGGCGTTCGGATATAGAAAGGATAAGATTGTTGGAGGAAAGACTTAGAGAGTTGGAAAATACAAAGTCTATTCTTGAGAAGCAATTGGCAAAAGAGATAAAGAAGAAAAAGTTGAAAATAAGTATGGGAAGGAAAGGATTGGTAGTTACTCTTCTTGCAGAAATTTTGTTTGATCCTGGAAAAGCTCAACTTAAAAAAGAAAGTTTATATATTTTAGATAAAGTAGCAAAAGTATTAAAAGACAAAATCCCTTTCTCTTACCGTATAAGTATAGAAGGTCATACCGATAATCAGCCAATAAAATATTCAAAATGGAAATCAAATTGGGAATTGTCTTGCCATCGTGCATTAAGTGTTCTGCATTATTTAGAAAAGAAGGGAATAACTCCTTCGCAACTCTCGGCAACCGGATTTGGTCCATATCATCCTGTAGCTTCTAATGAGACAGAGGAGGGAAGAGCTTTAAATAGAAGAGTAGAAATTGTTATAATTCCTACAACTATTCGTAAGGTAAGGAAGGAAAAAGTTTTTGTGCCTGAGAAGGAAATAGAGAAAACTGGGGAGGAGGTATTGAAATGAAGGATCAGCCTTTACTTTTAGGTATTCTTTTGGGAATAATTGTTATTCTTATTATTGGAGGCGTATCTCTTTCGGTAAGATTAAATCAGTTAAGAAAAAGTTATCAAAAAGTGGCAGGAGAAAATTTAAAATTGGAGAAATCAATAGAGAATTTAAAGGCAGAAAAAGAAGCATTAATAAAAACCAATCAAGGTTTAAAAAATAAAATAAAAGAATTGGATAAAAAAATAATTAAGCTTACTCAAGAAAAAAATAATTTAAAAATAGAGTTAGAAAAAACGCGTCGTTTAAAGGAAAAGTTAGAGGAAAGTTTAAAAGAAGAGTTGATGAAGGAGGAGTAAGGGAAAAAATCAAGAAAATTCTTTTTAAGAAGGGGGGCTTACCCCCCTTAAATTTTTATAAAGAGATGAAAGTTCCCTATCATGTAGCAATCATTATGGATGGAAATGGTCGTTGGGCAAAAAGAAGAGGTCTTCTTCGTAATTTAGGGCATAAAAAGGGTATTGAAAGAATTGAGGAGATTGCTAAACATGCAAAAAAATTAGGAATTAAAATTCTTACTCTTTTTGCCTTCTCTACCGAGAACTGGTCCCGTCCTAAAAAAGAAGTAAATTTTCTTTTCTCTTATCTTAAAAGATTTCTTAAAAAGAAAAAAGAATTTCTTCTTCAGGAAAAAATAAGAGTAAACTTTATTGGAAGAAGAGATCGCTTAGATAAAGAGCTTCTTGAAGAGATGGAGAATATAGAGAGGTTAACCTGCAAAAATGATGCATTAATAATAAATTTAGCAATTGACTATGGGGGAAGATGGGATATTTTAAATGCAGCTAAAAGACTCTGGAGGGAAGCAAAAAGAAAAAAAATTAATTTAGAAAAAATTGAAGAGGAGGATTTTAAGAAATATCTTGCCTTAGGAGAATTTCCTTACCCTGATCTTTTAATTCGCACTTCAGGTGAGAAAAGAATTAGTAATTTCCTTCTTTGGCAATCTGCCTATACAGAGTTTTATTTTCCTGAAGTTTTATGGCCGGATTTTGATAAAAAAGAATTAGAGAAAGCTGTTGAAGAATATAAGAGGAGAGAACGCCGTTTTGGAGGATTAAAAAGTGGATAATTTTAAAAAGCGAATTTTAACTTCAATTATTTTAATTATTATTACAGTTTTAGCTGTTCTTTTTTATCCTATTTGTGGAATAGTAGTTACTCTTTTTATAATCATTGCCTTAATAGAGTTTTTCAATATGGTAGAGAATAAAGGGGTAAATATTTTTAAATCTTTTGGGATAATTGTGGGAGGTTTGATTCCTGTATCTATCTATTTTAGACTACCTATTAATGAAACCGGTCAATTTTTATTTGTTATTGTAGGATTATTTACTCTTTTTTTATTGGAGTTAACAAAAAAGGAAAACTATGAGGCTGTGCTTTCTATTTCGGCAACTATCTTTGGGGTTTTATATATATCTTGGTGTTTCAGTTTTCTTATTCGTATAAGGCAACTGCCTCAGGGGGTGTGGCTTTCAGGTTTTTTACTCAGTGTAACAAAATCTTCAGATATCGGAGCATATTTTTTAGGAAAATTTTATGGCAAAACTTCCCTTATTAAAAGAATTAGTCCTTATAAATCTTTAGAAGGAGCAGTTGGAGGTTTTCTTTTAAGTATTTGTGCAGGAATACTTTTTGCTTTCCCTCTTAAAGATATTTTTTCTTTCTGGGAGATAATATTCCTTTCTTCACTTCTGGCGATAATTTCTCAGTTGGGAGATTTATTTGAATCATTAATTAAAAGAGATTGTAATTTTAAGGATTCTTCAAAAATTTTGCCTGGTCTGGGGGGGCTTTTAGATACAATTGATAGCATAATTTTTACTGCCCCCACTTTCTATTTATATGTAGTGATGGTAAGATGAAGAAAGTTTTAATTTTTGGCTCAACTGGTTCTATAGGGAGAAGTGTGTTAAGTGTGATAAAAGAAAATAAAAAAGATTTTGTGGTAGAAGGATTATGTATAAATAAAAATATAAGGCTTTTAAAAAAGCAGGTTGAGGAATTTTCTCCCAAATATATCTGCATTTATGATGAAAAAGTAGCACAAAAAAATAAATCTTTTTTTTCTAAAAAAATAAAGTTTTTTTTTGGGGAAAAAGGAGTGGAGGAATTTTCTCAGATAAAAAGTGATATTTCTGTTATGGCTATAGGAGGAATTGCCTCATTGAAACCTTTACTTTTGAATTTAAAAAGTACCCGCCGAGTTCTTCTGGCGAGTAAAGAGACGATAGTATGTGGAGGAGATTTAGTTAAAAGAACAGCTACACTTTATAAAAGTGAAATTATCCCTTTGGATAGTGAGATTAATGCTTTATTTCAGCTTTTACATAAAGAGAAAAAAAAATTTTTAAAAAAAGTCTATCTTACTGCCTCCGGAGGTGTTACTTTAAATCTTTCTTCTGAGAAGATAAAAAAATTAACGGCAAAAGAAGTTCTTATGCATCCAGTATGGAAGATGGGAAAAAGAATTACTGTTGACAGCTCCACATTGATAAATAAAGGTTTTGAGATAGTAGAGGCACATTATTTTTTTAATCTTGATTATGATAATATTGAGGTTCTTATTCATCCTCAAGCAAAGGTTCATGCTATTGTAGAGTTTAAAGATGGAGTAAAATTTGCTTCTCTTCATTTTCCAGATATGCGTTTTCCTATTCATTTTTCTCTTTATTATCCACGAAGGAAAGAGTTAAAAATTAGTAATGAGCTGAACAAAGAAATTCTTTTAAATTTTTATCCTGTAAAAAGAACTAAATTTCCCTTGCTTTATTTAATTAAAGAGGCAGCAAAAAGAAAAGACAATTCCTTAGTGATAATAAATGCTACTGATGAGGTAGCGGTTGATTATTTTTTGAAAGGAAGGATTAAATTTTTAGATATTGAGAAAACATTGGAGTATATTTTTTCTATTTATCCTAAAGCAAAGCTAAATTCAGAAGAAGATATCTTTTTCTGGGATAAATGGGCAAGAAAAAAGACTGAAGAATTTTTAAGTAGTTTAGTAAAATGATTTTTAACCTTCTTGCTTTTCTTTTTGTTATTGGTCTACTTCTTATTCCTCATGAATTGGGACATTTTCTTGCTGCACGCTTATCCGGTATAAAAGTAGAAAGATTCTCTATAGGGTTTGGCCCTCCTCTTTTTAAATTTAAATGGAAAGAGACTTTATTTTTAGTTTGCTTAATTCCTTTAGGAGGGTATGTAAAGATGGCAGGAGAGAAGCGTGAGGAGTGTCAGGGAAAAACTTGGGAATTCTTCTCTAAGCCTGTAGGGGTAAGAGCAAAAGTAGTATTTTCCGGTCCCATAGCGAATATCATTCTAGGATTTATCATTTTCTGGATAATATTTATGATAGGGGTACCTATTCCTAAACCCATTGTGGGAGATGTATTGAAGGAATATCCTGCCTATAAAGCAGGGATAGAAAAAGGGGATTATATAATAAGTATAAATGGAAAAGACGTAGAGGACTGGTTTGATATAAATCGTTTAATTAAAGAAAATAGAAAAAAATATATTGAGATGGTAGTTTTAAGAAAAGGCAGAAAGAAAAAGATTGTTATCTCTCCCCAGATAAAAAAAATGAAAGATATTTTTGGCAGAGAAAATAAGTTTCCTTTTATAGGGATTAAGGCTTCTTCTCAGTTTAAAATAGTAAAGTTCAATCCTTTTGTAGCTTTTTTTAAATCCTTGGAAAAAATAGGAATAATCACAATTATGCTGTTTAAATCCCTTCTTTTTATCATCTTAGGTATTCTTCCTTTTAAAGAAGCTATTGCTGGACCTTTAGGGATTTTTCAGATTACTTCTCAGGTAGCCCATCAAGGAATTTTACCTTTAATTGATACAGTTGGCATGTTAAGTGTGGTATTGGCAATAATTAATCTTTTTCCTATTCCTGTTCTTGATGGAGGATATTTAGTATTTTTTCTTATTGAGAAGATACGTAAAAGACCACTTTCAGAAAAAGTAGAAAATTTAGTTATTCAGATTGGAATGGCGATTCTGGTTATTTTATTCATTCTGGCTACTTATAGTGATATTTTAAGATTATGGAAAAAGTAAGAGAGGTAAAAGTAGGAAATGTAGGGATTGGAGGTAAAAATCCTATACGTATAAAAGGGATGCTTAAAAGTAAATTATCTGAGAAATTATTGATAAATGAGGCAAAAAGATTGGAGAAGGAGGGAGCCGAAATTGTAAGAGTAGCATTTGTAGAGGAAAGTAATGAGAAAATAATTAAAAAATTAAAAAAAGTTTTAAAAATTCCTTTGGTAGCAGATATTCATT
>CAZESF010000013.1:0-14936 GCA_964515205.1 uncultured Planctomycetia bacterium | reverse complement strand
TTCATCCCCCAGTAAAAGACTTCATGTCCTTTCTTTATTAATAACTGTCCTGTCTTTAATGTAGTTATAGCATCGCCCCCTTTTGGATATAAAAATTTATTTATTAATAATATTTTCATCACAAATGAACTTCCTCACTATAAATCATCCAGTTACATAAGATTTATTAATATCATGTTTATAAATTTTATAAACCATAGCTGAATAAAAAAAGAATATATAAGAAGGGGCATCAAATCTCCATGCTAAAGTATAAAGAGGACATAAAAAAGTATAGAAAAACCACATTCCAATAGTTGCGCAAACAAATATTTTCATCTCATTATCACTAATATGTTTCTTTACTTTAACGAGAATATTCAACACACAAAACAACAGCCAATAAAAGATAGCCAAACCTACAAGACCAACATCAGCCAAAATTCTTATTATTTGGTTTTTTTTATTAACATTATCATAACGATAAATTTTGCCCTTCTCCCTCCAAAAGAAGCCAGCGAAAGAGGCACCTGGACCAAAACCAAAAAGTGCATTTATAAATGGGGGATTAATTTTATAAAAATAATCATAAAACCACGCTACCCTATGTACACCGGGTAACCCGGCTATTTTCTTTATAGTATCTTGAAACTTATCCCTTTTAGAAGTATCTTTACTACTGTTTTTCTTTACCAGTAGTAGAGGCTTTTTGTATTCTTGGATTATTTCCTTTCTCTTCTGAGCACTGACCAATTTAGTAAAAAAATCGTTCCGAGTAGAATATATTCGGTCCCATAACTTTAAAGATAAAACAAAAAAGACTATTAACAGAGAAAAAAATATCCCTGTTCTTATAAATTTGTCTTTTGAGAAATCTTTTAACGCAACTAAACATACAACTACAACTACAGGAAAAATAGCAAAATAGAAAGCTCTTATTTCCCCAAGCAAAGCAATTATAAAGAATCCTCCTATAAGAAGATGATAAAACCTGATTTTTTTAAAGATTCCATAAGAAACTAATATAGAAGTAAAATATATACTGTAAACTCCTAAATCCATTGTTCCCCAAGGCCCCATACTCCAAGAAATGTGATCTTGGGTAATACCTAAAACTAAATACCGATAAAGACACTCAGGAATTTGAATCAGTAAAAGTGTTCCGAAAACAAAAGTGAAAACTTTAAGGATATTTTTGGGTAAATCCATATTTACTAAAATAATAAATAATATAGGATACCTTAAATAAAGAAGTCCGGCTCCTATTAACTGTGCGAAGGGAGTTTTATTCAGAAAAGAAGATATCAAAAGTAGTAGCCCAAAACATAAGATGGGTATAATTAGAGGAGTTAATTTTAAACCTCTTTTAGTGTAAATATTTATACTTATCTGTATTATTCCCCACAAAGGAATAATAAAAAGGGTTATCCATCTTAAGATTGTATATTCCTCAAAAAAACCGTGGAGAGCAGTCTGTCGGGGGACATACCATATAATAATTAAAAATACTATCGGAAACCACTCATAAATCCGAGTTAAAATGCCTTTCATCTTTTCTCCAATATTTTTCTATACGCGACCAAGGTCCGTTTAGCTACTATTTCCCAAGTATAAGAGTTTTTTACAATTGTCATACTTTTTTCACCCATTTTCCGTAAAAGGGCTTCTTCTCCTAAAATTTTTTCTATCAAATTTTGTAGTTCTTTCTCATCTGTAGGGTTAAATAAAAAACCATTCTCCCCCTTAATTACCAATTCTCTATTACCGGGGATATCGCTAGCTAATATAGGCTTGCCACAAGCCATCGCTTCTATAACAACCTTAGGTAAACCTTCATAGAAAGAAGGTAATACAAAAATATCTGCTGCTCTATAAAAATACTTAATATATATTCTCATAATCAACATAATCAATAAAATATTCTGACTAAGAAAATTCTGGATTTTTATGATGTTCATTTTCCCCAGTAAAAACCTGATGACCTTTTTCTAACGATTTATCTGCATTAAAAATGAAACCGCATCTCCTCATTTTGAGTATAGAAACTTATTAACCAACACAACTTTCATTTTACTACACTTCCCTACTTTTCAATGCTATACTTTTAGTATACTCTATTGCCTCAACAAAACCACGAATCATATTATCCAAACTTAACGATTTCACCTTTTGTTGAGCAAACTTTCCCATATTTTCAGCAAATACACTGTCCTTCAAAATTTTCAAAATAGAATTTTCCAACTGTTCTATATCATCTCTTTCTACAATTATTCCATCTTTATTATTTTCTATAATTTCATATTCAGGGCCACCATATGAAACAGTAACAACCGGTTTCCCATAAGCCATAGCTTCAATTATAGCTAAACTATTCCAACCCGGCTGAACAAAAATATCACACAATAAAAAGTATGTGCTTATATCTTCTATGACTTCTCCTATGAAAAAACAGTCACTGATTTTTCTCACCGATACTAACCTCTCAAGTCTAGTTCTTTCAGGACCATCTCCAATAATTAACAAAACTATATTCGGCACCTCTCTTTTCAACTCTTCAAAAACAACTATTAAATTCTCCACCTTCTTCCTTCTCTCTAATGCACCCACATAAAGAATAATTTTCTTATTCTCTAAACTAAGTGTTCTACGTTTTTCTTCAATCTTTCTAAGATCTCTTCTTAACTTTTCAAGCTCTCTGAGACACTTTTCTACTCCTATTGTATTCTGAGCAATAAAAATTTTCTCAGCTTCTATCCCCAAAGAAAGGAAATAATCTTTTGCCACAGTTCCATAAGCTATTATTGCCTTAGCCTGCTTTAATATTAAAACATATAACGGTTCAATTAACTTTCTAAAAATACTTTTTGGTTTTTCTTTGCGACGTCCGCTATCCCACACTATTAAACCTACTTTACACAGCTTACAGTAAAACCATATAAAAACAAGATTGATAATATTGGTAATCCCTTCAGATATAATAACTTCTGGTCGATCTTGGCTTAGATGGAATAAAAGAGTAGGGAAAAAGACAAATCTGAGATAAATATCTCTAAACCAAAACCCAACAACAATTGAGAATAATTCTTGATGTTTAAATCCTTCTATATTTTCTGCATTTTTTAATGCTCCTTTTTTTTCTCCTTTTCCATAGTACAGTTTTAAATCTACTACTTCTGCTAATTTCTTAAAAACCGGAACCCTATAATGAGGACAAACACATTGAACTAAAACAACCTTAATTCTGCTTCTCACTTTCTCAAAGTACTATCTACTTGATAAACCACAGAGCTCTTCAAATAAACTCATGTATTTTTTACAATTGTTCTCAATAGAAAATTCACTTCTTACTTTTTGATAAGCCTGATATCCCACCTGTCGAGCTCTCTCAACATCTGAATATACTTCTCTAATTTTGCTCTTTATACTCTCAACATCCCTAATCCGGATATAGAATATCTCTTCCCCATCTCTAAATATCTCAGGTAAAGCCCCCACTGGAGTCGCAATAACCGGCAATCCTACTGACATTGCCTCTAAAACTACATTCGGTAAGCCTTCCCTATATGAAGGCAAAATAAACAAATCCGCATCTGTATAATATATATCTACATCGGGAACCGCTTTTATATAACGGATTTTTTTAGATGAAAATCTTTGTATAATCTCGCTTAAATCTGGACCATCCCCTACAACAGTAAGTTCAAGGTCATATCCTTCCTTTACCAGACAGTCAAATGCTTCTAAAAGTTCAAAAATACCTTTTTCTCTTATAATCCTTCCTACAAAAAGAATTTTTTTTATTACATCAATTTTTTTACATCTTTTTATTTTAACTCCATTAGGTATTAACGCTATTCTACTTCTTTCAATCTTACAAAATTCACATAAATTCTTGACAGAGATTTTATCCTGAACGACTATCTTATTAGCATTAAAAATAATATAGTATTGCAATCTCTTTGATATGTTTTTGAAATCTCTTATTACCTTCTTTTTAAGAAGGTATTCATCCCAAGTACCTGGCAACTTTATTACATATGGAATATTCTTGGTTTTGTTAATAAAGTAAATTACAAATTTGTCAAATCCATATCCAAAAGAGTAAATAACAACATTTCTCTTCTTTGTACAAATAAGCTGAAAGAAAAGACATGCAAACCAAAGAAGTTTATTAATGAAATTGATCCTTTTTCCTATAATTGGCGATTCTTTTATTATTGGAAGCCCTTTTCTCAGAGAATGTCCCATAGTAAAAACCTTGACTTCCACTTCATTCTTAATCAATTCTTCTGCAAGCAAAGACATCTGTCTTTCTGCTCCACCAATGTAAGGAGGGTAGGTTAAACTAATAAAAAAAACGCTATAGTTCTTTTTTAAACCCGTCATTCCAGTCTCAAGGTTTATATTAACCATCCATTTTATCTATCACCACTCAAAAAACACATCCTCCCGAGATATTCAACCTCCCACTTCTACTTTTTTTCCAATTACCCAATACGAATTAGCCCACCACATAGTAAAAATATAGGGTAACTTCTGCACCAAACTTAAAAGCCACCATAAATGTAATTTCCGCACCCAATTAATATCAATCACTACCTTTTCGACTTTAAAACACGAATACTCAAATAATCTCCTCATATTCGCTAGAGAAAAAGCATAAATATGTCCTGTATGATCTTTAAAATAATGATCATTAAAAACTCTCGCTAAACTCATCTCAACTGGTACCCCTACCACAATAATCCCATTATACTTCAGAATACGATTCATCTCTTGCAAAAAATTAATCGGAGACTCTACATGCTCTAAAACATGTGAACAAAAAACTCCTTCAAATGTTTCATCCCCAAAAGGTAACGTTTTATTAATATCCGCAAGAATTACATTCAATCCTTTTGATCTACAAATTTCGAGATTAGGAATAGAAATATCTACACCAACAGACTCTTTAGAAAATGTTTGAAGATACTCACCTGTAGCACACCCTACATCAAGAGTTTTTCTCCCTCTAAGATATGGCTCAACATACTTATAGGACGCTAAAAATTGACAAGGTGTTTTTATGTTCTTATATTTTCTCACTTTTTCTCCCTCTTTTAAATGAATACACTATACCAGATATATCAGATAATGTAAAAATATAATAAACTTGTGGAGGTTTAACAAATGTAGAATCTGCAAATGATTCCAATATTGCTTCGATCGATATCATAAACAAAGCCAAAGAAATAGCTTTGACGAAAAGGCTTTTCTTAAACTTAAAATTTAATATTCCAATATACATCAAATAAAAAATGATAGTGCAAAAGAAAAATAATCCTAAAATGCCAGTTTCTCCAAGTATCATGGGCCAGAAGGTATCCATTAATGCAGAACCACCCTCTGGTCTAGCCCCAACCTTTTATTTTTATCAAATTCATATTCATAGTGACAGGGCTATAGTATCTCTTTTGCTATTACTCCCCCATATCTACCAAACAAACTCCAACAAGGAAAGACTTATTTGCTAATCAAAAGCTGTTAAATATAAATTATTCCGTGGCTTTTCAATCCCACCACTTTTATAATACTGAAGTCTCATAACACCTATAATTTGTTTTTTTAAAAGTAAAACCGCATGTCGTCAAGGCAATAATTAAACTGAGATATAACTTCCCTACGCAATCGGAAATTAATAAACACCAATAAACTCATAATGGAGACCGCACCTCCATTAGTCTAAGTCGCATTGACAATACCATACCTACTTAAGTAATAAAAATACGGTTAAATAAATTTTTTTACAACATAGAGTATAGAAAATAAATATATCAAAGAATTAAAAACACGAAACCAACCAAGAATACCTGGATGAGTAAAAATTGATTTAACCAATGGAATACCAGATCTCCAATCTATCCCTATCCGATTACCAATAATTTTTCTAAAAGTAACCGGAGTCATTACATCTATAAAACCTATAATTAATATAAAAAATTCTAAAATATTCTCTTAATTCCTCATCTTTATACTTTAAATTTGAAATAATCCAGAAGAGAACAAATCCTTCCATAAGAACTATAATATCCATTATCATTATTTTAAAAAGAGATTCAGAATTAACTCCCGAAACCATTCCAGTAATTAAAAATCCACCGAGGAATATTAAAAGAAATCTGTTAAATTTAAATGTAATATTGTTATGTATCAAAGCAATTAATAATAAAAAATAAAAGTTGAATATACAATAAATTCATCCGAGTAAAGAATAATTCTTCCTAAAAAGAAGCTCGCTCACCAACCCACAACAATATAAGTCATTGAAAAAGGATACATGTAAGGAAAACAAATAAAAACATTTTTATTTTTTTGACAACAATATTATGTATATACAATGAAAATGTGATACCCAATAAAGTAATAAAAAAATTTTTAACACAATTTTCCAACATCAATTTTAAACTGCCCGGCCAAATACTTATCAATTGCTTCTTTCCACTTCTTAGAATAAGGATGTTTATTAAACGGAAATTTGGTTCTTCTCTGATGGGTTCCAAACAAGACACCATTTAAATGATACTCTTCAGGATATAGAACTAAAGCAGGATTAATATTATTGACATCACCATCATAAGGTACTTTAAATTTGAATACTGAACGTTCATCCCAAGGTTGAATAAACTCAAATGTGAGAATTCTAAATCCTTTTCTTTTAATTTTTTTTAAAACTTTGTATCCCATTTCAAAATCAAAAATGTTTAACTTAGGAAAATAATAAAATATTTTGTACAGTATCCTTCGTAGCACCACATTCAATGGTCTCCAGTCAGGACTTATGCTTTTCAATTTTTCAACTTTAAATGCAAAAAAAATCGCATTAGGAACATTTTGGATTCGTCTTCTTTTATGTAAGGGATTATACGGAGTACCTATAATATCATATTTATCTTTCAATAATTTAATGATTTTTTTAGCCCAATCTTTCATCAAGATTAAAAAATCGGGATCTATTAATATTGCATATTTTGTCTTTATTTTTTCCATCAATAAATTCATTCCATAACCATGAGCTTGACTAAATGCAAGATGTTTTGGAAATACTTTTCTATAAACTTCTGTATTTGGCAAATCTTTAAGCTTACCTATCTCGCTTCTCTCACTGGTATCTAAAATAACTCGTCTAAATGGGGTATTATCCAACAATCTAACAATCTTATCTTGATATATTATATAATCGGAAGTATAATAATTCAAAGTACATAAAGTTAGCTCAATTTCTGATATCATTTACGCCATACTACAATTTCTTTTTGGTTTTTCCCTTTTTATACGTTTCTATATTTATTATAAATCTTCACTACCGAAAATGCCCTTATCAATTCTTTTATTCCCTCATCTATAGATACAGTCGTATTGTACCCCAATTTTCTTATTTTCTCATAACTCACAAAATAGTTCCTTTTATCCGCATCCTCCCCTATGTCAGCATAATGAATATATACATTTATATGTTTCTTTATAATTTCACAGACTTCCTCTTTGCTATAATTTAATTCTTCCGAACCCACATTATAAACTTCTCCTTTCATTCTATCGGCATTTTCGATTCCAAATAAAAAGGCCCTTCCCATATCGCGAACATGAATAAATGTTCTTTTAAAATGTTTTTCATACACAACAAGATATCCTTCTGTAACTGCCTTATAGGTAAATTCATTAACTAACAAATCTAACCTTAATCTTGGAGAAACACCAAATCCTGTGGCAAATCTATATGCTATTGTAGTTCTTTTCTCAAGCAATAATGACTCTGCTAACGTCTTTGTCTGTCCATATAAACTTAAAGGATTCAATGGTGTATCTTCAGTACATACATCATCCACAGAACCATAATTACTTCCAGTAGAGGCGTATATTATCAACTGATTAGGAGATGTCTCTTCTATAATATTTTTGGTTCCATCTACATTTACCTCCTTTGCAAGTTTAGGATTTTTTCTACAGGCAGGATATCCAACAATTGCGGCAAGATGAATAATTACATCAGCATTTTTCACGCAGTTTCTTACATCCTCCTTATTTCTAATATCTCCTCTATAAAACTCAAAATTAGAAAATCTAAAAAATGGCAAAAGATGGTCTCCGCCATACATCAAATTATCCAGCACCTTAACCTTATATCCCTTCTCTAACAAAAGCGGAATTAATGAAGAACCTACATATCCAGAACCGCCGGTAACTAATACATTCATACTACCTCCAATTCTTTTTTATAATACTCCACTGTTTCCTTTATCCCCTCTTTTAAATCCGTAAATACAAAATCAGGATATTTCTTCCTGAATAATTTATCATCTAATATCTTTACTGGATCACCGTCTTGATAACGAGTATTAAAAACCAAATCCCCATTATATCCAACTACTTCTTTTATAATCTCTGCTATCTCCTTAATAGAATATCCCTTATTTTGAGCAATATTTATCGGTTCTATCTGTGGCTTTTGCCTCTCTACTGCATCTACAAGAATACGAGCCAAATCTTTAACATAAATCCACTCTCTTATAGGTTTGCCTGTACCCCAGATCTCAAAAGTTTCTGCACCTTTCTTTTTAGCTTCAAGCATTCTTATTATCATCCCATTAAGAGCATGTGTTCGATTGGGATCAGTATAATCTCCAGGTCCATAGGCATTGGGAGCAATAAAATTAATACTTTTAATTCCATATTGCATATTGTAACATTTTGATGTAACAACAAGCATTCTCCTACTATTACCATATGCCCAAACTGAAGGATGAACGGGCCCCTTCCAGTACTCAACCTCATTCTGAATGTTGGTATTTCCGGGATAGGAACAGTTGGATATGGGATTAATTATAATTGTATCAGGTGAGGATATTTTAACGGCTTTATAAATATTTATAATAATTCTTATGTTATCATCCAGAACATCTGCTGCTTTCTCGGTCACATAATGTAAACTTCCTACATGTGCAGCACAGTTTATTATAACATCAGGAGATATTTTTTTAAATTTATCAACAACTATATCTAACTTTGTAAGATCAAACCCATTCCTTCTTGATAAAGGAAATACCTCATCTCCTCTCTTATTTAATTCTTCCACTACATTTTTTCCTACAAAACCATAACCTCCAAGAACTATAACTTTCATTTCCCCTCCAGTTTAGTATATTTCTGCATCTGATTGTACAAAGTTCCATCTTTTTATATCATATAAAAATTTATACCGTCGCTTCAATATATCTAAACAGAAATAACGCTCTTGTTCTACCTCTTTAAAACCAATATTTGTAAAAAACTTATACATTTCTGTATGTGGTAAGGACCAAGTGGTAATCAATTCCACTCCTTTATCAAATAAGAAATTAATCGCTTTAAAAACCAACTCAAAAAATAACTTTTCATCTCTAAAATTCCATTTAAAATTTACTATATCACCGTAAAGTTTTTTTTCCACAGGATCCCTAAATAACTTCGTAATGGCATAAATTCCACTTCTGCTACTAATTTTATAATACTCATATTCAGGATTATTATCAAATCTCCAACTGTTTATCTCTTCATTATATTCAAATTGCATCAAATATTTATCTTTAATAAGTTTCAAACCGAGTTTTCTTATTTCTATAAGTGATAATTTCTTAAATGCCTGTCTTTCTAAAACCAGTGAATTTATTCTGGAAATAGTTTTCCAGTTTAAAGTTTTCTCACATGCTCTCTTCCCTTTAAGATTAGGAAATACACATAAAATGTCCAAATCTTTAAAATGTTCTATTGCATGCTTTCCAAGTTCAAAAAATACCCCCTTACCCCTCCATTCTGGAATTACAAGTAAATCTATTGCCTGACCAACTTTAACTCCATTATTCAATTTTCTCTTCTGTAGACCAAACATACCTATTAACTTCTCATTTTCAAATGCACAGTATAGCACAGTAGGATAGTATGAGTTAAAATACTGCCATCTAAAATATTCTGAATTTTTCTTACGCCTGTATTCTGCATTCATAATCTCAACCATCTGAGATATATCCTCTTCCTGTGCTAATCTAAACTCCAATCTTTCTATATTTACCATCCTTTTTTTATAACTTTAATTATAAAATCAACATCCTCATTGCTGAGTCCTGGATGTATAGGTATTGAAATCTGATCTCTATCAAACTTTGTTTGATTATACAAATCTTCTTTTATTCCGCCGAATACTAAATTCCGATCTATTCTCTGATGTACCACAGATGTAGGTATCCCGTAAGAACTGAGTTTTTTTATAAAATCCTCTCTTTTTTCCACCAAAATGGTAAACAACCAGTAAGCACTAACCCTGTCATTTTTATATTTCAGTAATTTGAGCCCAGGAACACTCTTCAACTCTTTCCTATATAATCTGGCTATCTCCTGTCTTCTTTCAAAATTTTTCTTAAAATCTTCTAAATTTCCTAAACCTACTGAAGCAGCTATATCATTCATATGATATTTATAACCTACTTCCTTCAAATCATATACACTCTCTCCCAAAATAGATGGCTTATCTTTTTCTCTGTCAATTCCAAACCATCTTAACTTCCGTGCCCTATGATAATCCTCATCATATAAACAGCACAACGCACCTCCATCACCTGTAGTTAAATGTTTTATTGCCTGAAAAGAAAATGCTGTAAACCTTGATATAGAACCAATGGGTTTCCCTTTATACACAGCACCTAAAGCATGGGCTGCATCTTCAATTACAACAAGATTATATTTTCTGGCTATACCACTAATCTCTTCCATATCACAGGGATATCCTCCCCAGTGAACCGGCATTATTGCTTTTGTTTTTTCTGTTATTTTCCTCTCAATAGACATGGGGTCAATATTACCTGTTTCATACTGGATATCAGCAAATACAGGTTTTGCTTTTTGCATAAGAATTACAAGTCCTGTTGCAACGAAAGTTTGCGGTGGCAGAATAACCTCATCTCCTTCCTTAACTCCCGCAACCACAAGAGCAAGATGAAGTGCTGAAGTTCCACTATTTACAGCCACAGGATTAACCAATCCTAAATTTTTAGCAAGTTTATCTTCAAATTCTCTGACCCTTTTCCCTTCACTTACAAAGGTAGATTTCAAAGTTTCCGCTACTAATTCTATTGCTTTTTTTGAAATATGAGTAGAAAAAAATTTCAATTCCCTCTCTTTTTTATCATCACTATTTAAATTATCCATTTTCTCCTTCCACTTTCGGATCCCTTTTTACCATATTTATAATTTTCTTTATACCACCAGGAAAAATTAGCCACAGAATAACACTAAAAACTAATATTTTGACAAAAAACATCAAAACCATATCTATCTCAAATATTTCATAAAAAAATTTCAAAGAATGTACAACAAACAAGAAAATTAACAAATTTAAAAATATTTTTCCAAGATTAATCCAAACAAAATAACACTTTTTAGAGTAAAAGTATTTCATAAAAAAAATTATAAAGAAAGAAAATAATGTGGCATATGAAGCACCATACATACCCAAAGATGGAATGAAAGCAAAGTTGAAAGCTATCTTTATTCCACTTCCTAAAAGCATTATAACCATCATCAACTTCGTCTTCTTAACTTGATAAATAGACAAATTAAAAATCGAAGAAGCACATAAAAAGAAAAAACCCATTGTTATAACAGGAAGCACTTTCGCTGCCTCTGTATATCTTTTATCAAAAAGCATTATAATCTCTTTTGAAAATAAAATTATTAAAAAAGTTAAAAAAAATACAGCCATAACGAAATTATAATTATATTTTGAAAGGATTGTTTTAACTTCTCCATCATTTTTTAAAGTTGCCAGTTTATAAAATATTGGAGAATAAGCTCTATTGAAACTATCTGTAAATAAAGTAATCATAGACCCTATTCTAAATCCCAGAGAATAAATACCTACTTCCTTCAAATCAAAATACCTTTCTATAAAAACACGATCTACCAAATTTAACACCCAACTGGATAAAAGTATTGGAACCATTGGCAAACTAAAATTTATCGCATTTTTAAATTTATCAAAATTAAATTTGAAATTTGCAACCTTTGCTATCAAATAAATACACATTGGAAACATTAACACCTGAGATATTACTCTTCCAATAAACATACCTTTAGCTCCCATCCTCTTAAATATAATAAAATATACATTAAACCCCGTTTCCAATAAAAAAATTAAAATGCTAAAAATAACAAACTTACCTGCTTGTTCTGTAACTTGAAAGTAAGCCTTCGGGATAAACCAAAATATAGAAAAAAATGTAGCTATTATTACTAAAAAATAGTAAGGATAAAAATCAATCGTTTTATATATTTTTTCTATCACTCCTTTTGCTGAAAAAATAACCAGTATCCACACCACAGAATTTATTAACATACCAATAGTAACTGTTCCCAAAAATTCTTTTTTCTCCTTCTCTGTATAATAATCAAAATAACACCTATATATAGACCTATTAATTTCCAAAGAGAAAATAATGGTAAGAAGAAAAGTTATTACTTCCATAGCTCCTATTATTCCATACTCATAGGGAGATAAGTATCTAGTATAAATAGGTAGAAGAAAAAAGGAAATTATTCTGGGCAAAACTCCTCCATATATATAAATTACTGTATTTTTTGCTATCCTTTCCATTTAATTTATTTTAAAAACAATTCCAGTTCTTTATATGTTCTTGGAACTTTTAAATTACCATCCCACATATATAAAAATTTCATATAATATTCTTTTTTAGCCTTACTATACCATTCTAATAATTCAGCGCAGCAAACAGTGTTGATATTCGGAATTAACTGAGAGAATCTGAAAACTGACGACCATATTCCTATGACATTCTTTTCTGTCAATTTTACTAATAACTCTGCTGGAAGAAAAGAAGGATAGGTTTTTATTTTCTTTCTTACATTTTCTGCACGATTAGGATGAAATTTATAATAAATCTCAAAACCCTCAATAAATTTTAGAAGTTTATATAATGATTCTTTCGTAACCCAAGTACTTATTTCTGCTATGGAAGGATAAAGAAACAAGTTCTTACATTTTGGCAAATTCAAATTGTTAAAATTCATATAGGTTTTATAAAAAAATTGTTGAATACTTTCATAATCTACAAATTTAACTCCGAAGTCATTTAAACATTTTCTCTTTAACACTGGAATAACTCTATTAAACTCTTCTCTAATCGTTATATCTACGTTATAATAAAGTTTTAAAAGCTTCTTTATTATAAGCCATTTTAAACCATATTTTATCGGAGGAAAATCCGCCTCAAAATCTTTTTCCAACTTATGAAAATAAACTGAACATTCCTGTGTAGCAAGTACTCCCATCATTATAAATTCAAGTATATCACTATTTTTATGCATAAAATGAAACTCTGCTTTTTTTAAATTTATTCTTTTTTTTAAAGACCTCAAAATCCTTTTTTTTACAATATCAGGGAAAAGAAGAAGTTCCCTTAAGTTAAAATTCACCCCTCTTATAAAAGGGATATTGAAATACTGACATACCTTTATTATGTCATCAGAGCGAGCATAAATTATAACTTCTTCATTTTTAGATAAAAAACTAAATGGTATGACAAGCGATTCGTATCCTTTACAATAACAAATTTGCATAATCTATTTACAATTATTACTCTCAAAAATCTACTTTCTACAAATTATTCAACTCTAAAATTTTAAACAATTTAAACAATAAAGGAATGAAAACATTTCTTTTCGTAAAAACACCTTATAAAAATATACAATAACTTCTCTTTAATTTTTCACCTTACTGCCTCTTGTTGGGGACTTAATTTTACTATTAGTTTTACCATCATATGTATGTCTTTCTCCGAGAAACATTATAAATCAAAATTCTTTCGCAATCTCTTCATTACTTCTATCTCACGAGGATAAATCTTTTTCACTCCATCCCCTAAGGCTGTTTCTATTATTCTTATATCTCTTACTAACCTTATTAATCCTACAGGTTCCACTGACGCTGCTTGATCTGTTCCCCACATAGACCTATCTAAAGTTATATGCCTTTCCACCATATTTGCCCCTAAAGCAACAGCTGCAAGAGTTATCTGTAATCCCACTTCATGCCCAGAATAACCCACAGGATAATCAAATTCTTTTTTATAGGTAGTTATTACTTTAAGATTTATCTCTTCTGGTTTAGCAGGATAAGTACTAACTGTGTGCAACAATACAAGTCTTTCTTTCCCTAGTATATTTATTGCTCTCCTTATCATATCCATATCACTCATTCCTGTAGAAAGAATGATTGGAGCATCAACTTTTTTGAACTCCAAAAGATAATCTCTATCTGTAATTAATGCCGAAGGTACCTTATATACTAGCAATTTATACTTCTTCAAAAATTCAATTGAAGGAATATCCCATGCAGAAGCAAACCACACTATTCCTTTTTCTTTACAATATCTATCTATTTCATTATATTCTTCTTCCCAAAATTCTATTTTTTTTCTATACTCTAAATAACTCATTATTCCCCATGGAGTTTCTCTTTTTACTTCTTTCATTTCTTCCGGCACACATAATTCTGGAGTCCTTTTTTGGAACTTTACTGCATCGCAACCAGAAAAAACAGCTACATCAATCAACTTTTTAGCAATTTCTAAATCTCCATTATGATTTATACCTACCTCAGCTACGATAAAAACAGGACATCCATCTCCAACTAATTTATTGCCAATTTTAACTTTTCTCATTTTTTCCTCCTAGTTAAAATTATGATACCATTTATTAGATTTATGTTTAAACCCAATATCTTTATCTGTAAAATAAATACCAAGAGGGCAAAACACCATTTCTCCTGAGCAGAAAGGCTCATAGAGAAGTCTGTTTCTTGCTCTCTTGGTCTCAAATAGGTTGATTGAGCTATTTTCTAGGCTCATCTTAGCCGGGAGGTTGAGAGTGAG
>CAZESF010000012.1:0-15663 GCA_964515205.1 uncultured Planctomycetia bacterium | reverse complement strand
CCTCATATCTTTTTAAATCTTCATAAGTCGTAAAACCTAATCTTTCAAGACCTATAGTGATAGAAGCAGTATCTAATAATCTTATAACCACATTTTCTCCATGAATTGTAGGCAAAGTTGAAACACGAAAATCAATAACTTTATTATCAACTTTCATCTGGAAATGACCATCTTGAGGAACACGAGATTCAGCAATATCCATCCCTGCTAGAACCTTTATTCTTGAAATCATTGCTGCCTCCCACTCTTTGGGAGGAGGAGGCAATTCATGCAAAACTCCATCAATCCGAAATCGCAGACGCGTGGTATTCTCTTCCGGTTCTATATGAATATCAGAGGCTCTATCTCTTACTGCCTGAGCAATAATTAAATCCACAATTTTAACAATTGAGGTCGTCTCACTTAGTGGTTTTCCTTCCTCAGCTTTTAATCCCTCCAAATGAGTATAAATATCCTCTTCTTTTTTCTTGTAAATTTTATTCAAAGCTTCTTCTATCTCAAAGGAAGATGAAAGATATACCTCTAAAGGATAATTGGTAAAAAGTTGAATTTGATCAATTAAAGAAACATCTTGGGGATCTTCCATAGCAACATGAAGAATATCATTTTTAATATATAAAGGTACTGACCTTGTTGAACGGGCTAAATCTTCAGGATAAATATCCAACAATTTCTCATCAATCTCAATTTTATCTAAACTTTTATACTCAACCCCCATCTGTTTAGCCAATATCCCATAAAGAGTATCTTTCTCTACTAAATGCATATCTAAGATTATTTTCTCTAAGGGACGCTTTATTTTTTTTGCTTCATCAATAGCTTTATTCAGTTCTTCCTGAGTAACTAACCTTTCCTCAAGCAATATATTTTTTAATTCTTCTTCTTTCATCTTACTCTTTTATTCTTTTTAAATAGTCAATCCACTTTTTTACTCTTTTCCTGTCTCCTGCATGAGAATAACGCAAGTATTTTTTATAATAATTAACAGCCTCCTCTTTATCCCCCAAAAAACTCTCATATAGAATACCCAAATTGTAATAAGCATCAGCATTTTTAGGATTGATTTGAGTTGTTTTTTTAAATTCCTCTATCGCTTCTTTATACTTACCTTTCCTTAAATAAATCACACCCAAATTATAATGTAAATTAGAATTCTCTTTTACAGAATTTAACAATTTCTTATATAAAGATATTGCTTTATCAAAATCATTTTCATAATATGCTTTATTGGCTTCTTTAAGAAGTTTAATTCTATCTACTTTCTTTTCTCCAATTTTTTCAGAAAAATCAATTTTCTCTTTTTTTAACTTCCTTTCCTTAAGTATTCTTTCTGCTTTTTTAAAAAAATCATTGGCTTTTTTATAATCCCCTTTCTTTAGTGCTTTTTTCCCTTCCTGATATAATTTTTTTGCTTCTTCTATATTAATATAATTTTGTGCATTTAAAATCAATACTGAAATCAGGAAAAAGAAATAAATAAATAACGTCTTTCTCATTTTTGTTCTTTTTTCCCTTTTAAATCTATTTTTTCTATAGTCACTTTTACTTCTTTCTCTGAAGAAGCTTTTTTCTGAAAAGTCTGAGTTAACTTCTCGATTCTTTCTTTAAATTTAGAACTTAATTCTTTCATCTGGGCAATCTCTTCACTTAACGATAAAAAAGCTTCTTCTCTTTTTTTCAATTCCTCCCGTAAACGTGTGTTTTCTAAATCAATCCTTACTACTTTTTCTCTTAATAAAGCTAATTCTCTAAGATACTCTTCTGTTTCCTTTTTTAATTCATCTAACCTCTCAGCCTTCTTTTGCAATTCTTCTTCTAATCTTAGAATCTTATCTGCTCTTTTTGCTGCTTCCAGTCTTTCGGCTTCTATTGCTTTCTCTAAAGAAGAATATTGAATATTTAAATTCCTATATCTACTCTGCCATTGAGTTATTTGCTGAGTTAAATCCTCTATTTTTTCTTTTTTCTTACTAATTTCTCCCTCTAATTTTTTTACCAGTTCTTCTTTAGAAGAAATTTCTTTTCTTAAGTTAACTTTTTCTTTTTCTAAATCAGTCTTATCTTTTTCTAAATTGGCAACCAACTTCTCTAATCTTTTTTTCTTCTTTTCTAAAACATTTAATTGTCGCTTATAAAAAAATAACCGGTCTTTTAACTGACTCAATCCTGCTAAATATTCTTTTGCTTTTCTTTCCTTTTCTTTAATTTCTCTCTCTATTCTTTCTTTATACTTTCTTTCTTCAAATAACTTTTTTTCTAAATCTTCTTTTTCTTTTCTAAAAGAATTTATCAAACTCTTTTTTGCTTTTTCTTCTTCTTTTAGGCTAAAAATCAACTTTTCCATATTTTCTTCCATCTTTTTAATTAAACTTTCTTTTTCTTTTAACTCCTTCTCTTTCAATCTTAATTTTTCCCGATATAGAGGTTCGTCTTCTGCCAGTTTAGCTAAATTTAAATCTAAGGAATTCAATTTCTGCCAGACTAATTTAAGTAATGAATCTAATCTTTTTTTGTTCCTTGCACGAGAATAAAGCTCATCTATCAAAATTGCGACTTCTTTTACTTTTTCTTTTAAAGGAGCAATTGTAGTTATATTTATCCTGAACTTATCTAATTGCTTTTTAAATTTTTCATTTTCTTTTTCTAACTTTGAAATCTTTGCTTTAAAAGAGTTATTCCTTTCCTTCAAATCTTCAATCTTTTGTTTAAGTTTTCTTTTTAATTGAGATAACTCAATCCTTTCCTTTTTTAAAATCTCTATCCTTTTATTTAATTTTTTATTCTCCAACTGAAGAGTTTCTATCTGAAGATAAAGAAATCCACAAATTCCTACAAAAACAAGAAAAATGGCAAGAATAAATATTAATAAAATCCTCCTCATCTTACTTTAAATTTACTTCTTTCAGTTTCAACTTAAATGGTCTTTTAAAATTATTTATTAAATTACTTTCATAAGCTAAAAGTTTACGCTCTTTTCCTTCCTCTATTACTCTTGCGGTAACAAAGATTAATAATTCCGATTTCTCATTTGGTTCTGTGCTTTTATAAGTAAAAAAGAAACCTAAAAGAGGAAGGTCTCCTAATAAAGGAACTTTATGTATAGATTTTGTCTTCTTTGTCTCAATCAAACCTCCAATAACAATAGTCTGATCATTTTTTATTACCACCTCAGTATCCGCATAACGCTCACTCATTATTGGATAATCAAACCCTAAAGCACCAAATGTTACTTTGTCTACATAATTTGTAACTTTGGGTTTCAATTTCAATTTTATATAATATTCATTATTTACTTTACTTATCTGTGGTGTAACTGTAAGGGTTACTCCCTCAATTTTCTCCTCAAATCCTGTAATTTGATAGTTTCCTGTCTCATCATTATATTCAAACTGAGGAATAGGGCGAGTTTTACCAATATAAATTTCTGCCTGTTTATTATCCATTGTTACTACCCGAGGCGCGGAGATCAACCGAGAATTTGTTTTTGTCTTAAGAAAGTTTAACACTGCCTGGTATTGTGTAAAATCCAAAGTCCCAAAAGTAAAATTATCTGCATCAACATAAGGGAAAGCTACCGAACTTGAAAAATCTGAATCCGAAGGAGAAGGCGTAGGGAAAATTCCTCGGGAAAACATTTCATCTCCTTTGGCTTTGAAAGGAAAAGTGATAGGACGGCTGCTTCCATAAGCAGTAACCGTTGTTGACCAATCAATGCCTAATTTTTCTGTAGTGCCTAAGCTGGTCTCTATAAATTTTGCTTCGATCAATACCTGGCGGGTAGGTTCATCTAATGTAGAAATCATTCCTTCAATTTTAGCAAGTACTGAAGGAACATCGGTAACAATTAAAGAATTAGAACGCATATCTGCCTCAATTGAACCTTGTGCGGATAATACTTTTTTTAAAGTTTCTTTAAGTTTTGAAGCATCGGCATTACTTAACTTAAACACTTTTGTCTGAACTACTTCTTTTTCTGCCTCCTCAGGAGTAGTAACTTTATAAATATTGCCTTTTTTAGTATACACATAACCATTTGCGGAAACTATCGCATCTAAAGCCTGATCAATTGTAACATTATGAAGCTGAATTGTAATAGGTCCTTTTACCGATTGGGAAAATACAATATTTAAATTATATTGACGGGCAAGTTGTCTTAACACATCTTTTATATCTACTTCTCTAAACTCAAGATATTCTATTATATTCTCTTTTCTTATGTCTTCTTCTTTCTTTTCTTCTTTACTTAATCCTTGAGCAAAGATTAATCCTTCTATTATTACCAGAAAGATAAAAATATTAAAAATTTTTCTCACCATTTTATTATATCTCAAAAAATTAGAGTTTAAATTATTATTTCTCCTCCTCTTCCGGCAAAACTAAATAAAATTCCTCCTTCCCTTTTCTTAAAAGCACTCTTTTTTTCTCTACCTTTACCACTTCGTATCCTGCAACCTTCTCTCCTTCAGCAACAATTTCATCATTGATGAAGGCATAATTTTTTTTCTCTTTGCCGATAGAGACCCCTTTAAGCACAAGTCTTAAGCTGGAGGCTACGTCTTTTTTTATAGGATGATAAAAAGGATCTATCCCCCAATCTAATTCTGCTCTCTTTTTCTGTGCTGCAAGCTGCGAAGAAGTTGCGGATACATATCCTTCTGTTTTCTTAGGTAAAGGAGGGGGTTTCTCAATTTTAATCTTTATCTTAGCTGGTGGTCTTGTTACTCTTTTAGGGCGCCGGGGTTTAAAACTACTTGCTAAAACAACAATAAAAACCACAATTAGCACTCCCGTAATAATTAACTCTATTTTCCTTTTATCCATAAACTATATCTTCCAGACTGTATAGCTACTAATTACTAAAGTCGCAATTAAAGTATTCTCTTCTCCTTTTTCTATCTCTTCCTCTGCTGGCTTTGTTACAAAAAGACTTTCCAAGGTAAGAATTATAGGAAGCTCTTTTATTGCTTTAAGGTATTCCCCAATTTTTTTGTACGAAGCCTTTAACGTTACTTCTACATATGCTTTACTTACTCCTGCAGGAAGATTCTTTTCTCTAACTGTCTCCTCAAGAGGTCTTATAGAAATTATCTCTATCCCTAACTCACTACTTTTTTTTGTCAATTGCTGAATAATTCGAGGCAGTTCCCTGCGCGATGCGGCTTTCTTCTTAAGTTCTTCCATCTTTTTCTGAATCTCTTCCATATTTTTTTTAGGATTAGGCACTTCCCTTATCATTTTCTCCATCTTTGCCAATTCAGATTGTGCATCTTTTAACTCTTCCTCTATTCTCTTTAAAGGAAGGACAACAAAATGATTACCTCCAATAAATAAGCCTACCAAAATGGAAGTGTATATACTAAGATAAATTGCTATTTGCAATATTCTATTTTCTTTTCTCATAAATAAACTAATATACTAAATCACAAACTATCTCAAATCTTGCTTTCGGAATTGCTGAAAACATTACTCTTTCACTGGACACTAAACGAACATTGGAAAAATAAGGTGAATCATTAAGATTTAAAGTAAATTGGGAAATTACCAGATCTAAATTTGTATACTCACTAATTACCTCTCCTTCTAAACACATCTCCTTAGGATTTTTGGTATCAATCTCTAATTTATTTAAAGTAACCTCCTCGGGAATAATGTTACTTAACTCCTTAAGAATTCCCCACCATAAAGGCTGCCGGCCTATAGCCTTGGTAAGTAAATCTTCCCTTTTCTTAAACTGATTTCTTAATTCAAAATATTTCTCTATTTCCTTTATCTTTGGTTTCATTTGAGTAATCTGTCTATAAGTACGCTCTAAAATGGCACTATATACCAATCTTCGTGTATAATTAAACCCATAATAGACTAATGTAAAAATAAGCAAAGCGGGAAAAATCAGCTTTGCCAAAAATAAAACAAATAGTGCTTTCTGCTCTATCTTTTCCTTAGGAGGGACCAGATTAATTTGTCCCCCTTTATCCATACAAAGACCAAAAATAGAACTTAAATGCGGTGCGGCTTCTTCCATCACTAATTCTTGCCTCAAAATTCCCACATCAAGCCATCCTCTTATGGCTTTTAAAGGATTTAATCTTTCAATACTACCTATAGAAAGGTTTTTCAAATTTGCGGAAAGAAATCTATCTAAATTTTTTATTCGTGAACCACCACCGGTAAGATAAAAACTTTCTAATTTGTCTATTTTATAAGTTCTAAAATAAAAAGTTATTGTTCGTGAAATCTCAGTTATGAGTCTCTCTAATACAGAACGCAATCCTGTAACTATTTTCTCCCCTTTCACCGCTCCCAAATCAGTATAAAATTCACTTCCTACCTCTTCTCCTAAAGGAATTCCACATTGTTTTTTAAACATCTCCGCGTCATCAAAAGAAGCCTGAGGAAAAAGTATTTTAAGAACTTTTAAAACTCCTTGAGTAAACTGATCGCCTCCTATAGGGATTTCACGAGAAAACTGAAGCAATCCATCATGATAAAAATTCAAAAAACTTTTTCTTGCCCCAATCTCTAATACTCCTACATACCCTTTTATCTGCATTATTCTAATCAAATTACCCAAGGCATCAGCAGTGGTATTCATCACTACAGGACGTAAATTAAAACTTTTTAAAAAATCTAAATTGCGTTCAATTAAGCTTTTATCTACAGCGATGCAGGTAACAAATAACTGAATTCCTTTTTCATCTTCTAATCTATCCGTAACAAAATAATCTAAATAAATATTTTTAAAATCTACCTGAAAAGGAAGCTTTTTCTTCAACTCAATCTCTATTGCGCCTTTCAAATCTTTCTCAGATAAAGCAGGCAAAAGAAAAGAGAAAGTAAATACTCCACTACCTTCAACAATTATTCTTCCCAAAGATGTTTTAATTCGTGTCTGAGAAAGATACTCATTGATAAATTCTTTTATAAAATTATTTCTTTCTCTTAAATTATCTCTTACTTTAAAAGGGATCGCTCTCACTCGATAATCAGTTAAAAGAAATCCTTTTCTTGTCCTCTGAAATTGAGCAATTTTAATATAACTGTGACCAACATCAATCCCCATTGTATTTTGAATAGCTAAAAGCAGTGAGCGGAAATTAGAAATACTCTCTTTAAGATTAATTTTGCTTCTTAAGGAGGGAGTTTTCATTTCAAGTTAAATTCTACAAGGAGCAAAAAGGGATGTCAAGAAGATTAGAGTGTGATATAATTTGAAAAGATGAGAAAAAATAAAGTTTTTTTTACAATAATAGAACTCATAATGGTAATCACAATTATTGGTATACTTATTCTTCTTGCTCTTCCCAGAATAAGAGTGATCTACAGCATAAAACTTCAAGGAGCGACAAAAAAATTAGTTCAGGATATAAAATATACCCAGACAGTTGCCATAACCACTCATACTAACTATGCCATCTCTTTTAATCCCACGGAGAATTCTTATCAAGTTTATCGTATCTCTGATGGCAATTTACTTAAAGACCCTTACACTCACCAGCCCTTAGTAGTTGACTTTGATGAGGTTTCTCAATATAGAGGAATAAATATAATTAGTGTAGATTTCGCAGGAACAAATATATTACAATTTAACTGGCAAGGTATTCCTTGTGATGGAAATGGCGATCTTCTTGTCAAGGAGGGAAGAATTACTTTAAGTTATCAAGATGAAAGTTTTACTATTATTATAAGTCCTCAGACAGGAAATATAGAAATTCAATGAAAAAGGGTATAAATTTAATTGAGCTAATTATAGTTATTGTAGTTTTAGGAATAGCGATCGCACCTCTTCTTGTCACCCTTGCTGATCTCACCTATCGAGGAACTCAGGGAGAACTTTTATACCAAGCAGTAATATTGGGAAGAGATAAATTAGAGGATTTATTGAGCATGAATTTTGAAAGTATTAATCTTTGCTCTGATGCTTCTACCTGCATTTATAGCGATTCAGTAAAAGGATACAGAAGAGACGTAACTGTGCGTTATGTTGATCCGGATGCATCTCCTCCTTCATGTGATGGAGATAGTTGTCCTTTAGATAATTACGTATCTTATGCAACAAATTATAAAAGGATAGATGTAGTGGTCTCCCATAATTTAATTGATACTACTCTTTATTTCTCTACGGTTGTCTGCAGTACCCATGAACCAGATTAAAGGAATCACCTTAATTGAAGCTATCGTTATTATTGTAATTGTAGGAATTATCTCCATAGGAATAGCTAATTTTATCCGTCAGGCTGTAGATATTTACAGATTCATAGATTTCCATAATGATGTCTCCTTTGAGGGAAAAAAAGCTTTGGACTGGATAATACGAGATTTAAAAAAAATTAAAGATACAAAAAGTATAAACACTGCTGAAAGCACACATATAAATTTTGAAAGTTCTGAAGATGAAGATGAAAATGGAGTTGATGATGTTGTTGATATTAATTTTGATTCTACCCAACATCTTATTACCCGCAGTATAGATGGAGGAACAACTACATATCCTTTATGTAGAGATGTAGAAAATTTAACTTTTACTTATTATGATTCTTCTGGAAATATTATTCCTGCCCCAGTAGCAAGAAATAAATTAGATGATATAAGAAAAATAAGAGTAGAAATTACTTTACAAAAAGGTAAAGAAAGTGTAAATTTTTTTAGTGTAGTTATACCCAGAAATCTTTACCGATGAAGAAAGCAGTAGCTTTAATTATTGTAATTATCATTATACTTGCTTTATCTTTATTTGCTCTTTATTTAGCTAATTTAGAATCTCATCATTTAAATGTTTCTTTTTTATATCACCATAAAGTTCTTTCTGAATCTGTTAATGATATGGGGGTTGAGCGAGCAAAACAACTTTTGCGTGATGGGACAAACTCTACTCCTCCTTATGCCTGGCGTCCCTGGCCAGCTTGTAAATCCTGTGGTCCTAATAGTTTCTGCTGCAATCCAGTATGTAACCGCCTTATCTGTCCTAATCCTACTTCTTGCGACGAACCTGATGAATGCAGTGAGGCAAATTGTGGAAACTGCTACTTGGAAGAACACGTCACTATTCCTCAAGGAGGGAAAAAAGGAACTTATCGTATTTATGTAACAGGCCCTAAAAATAGCCCCACAGTTACTATAGAAAGCCAAGTGGAGGAAGCACAATCTACAACTACCTCGCCATAATTTGACTTTTTTAAAAATATATGTTATTTAAAAATAACATGCGAGAGGTAGAAAAGTTAAAGAAAGAATTAGAAAAACTCCAGACGCAATTTTATATCTTTTATGAACTTGCACAAGTGATGAGAAGCTCCCTCCATCTTGATGAATTAGTCTATATAATTCTTACAGGATTAACTGCTCATCATGGGTTGGGATTTAATCGTGCCCTTCTTTTTTTAGTTAATGAAAGTGAAAATTTAATTGAAGGATTTATGGGGATTGGTCCTATTGATAGTGAAGAAGCAAACAAAATCTGGAAAGCAATTGAAGCGCAGAAAATGGATCTTTATGCTTTAATAAGAGCCTATCAGAAAATAAAAAATCATCCCACAAGATTTATGGAATTTACAAAATCTTTAAGATTTCCTTTATGCAAAGAATCAGGTTTAATCTATGAAGCTCTTTATGAAATTTCTCCTTTACATATTGATATTTCCAAAAACTCTAAATATAAAGATGATGTATTAGTTAAAAAATTAAATCTAGAAGAGTTTGTTATTGTTCCTCTGTGTTCTAAGAAAGTCTCTTTAGGTGTTATTCTTGTAGATAATTACATCACAAAAAAACCTATAATTGAAGAAGATATAAAAATTTTAACTATGTTTGTAAATCAGGCCGCAGGAGCTATTGAAAACTCAAAAGTATTTGAGGATACTCTCATAAAAGCGCATACCGATTCTTTAACAGGACTTTGGAACTATGGTTATTTCCAATATAAATTAGATGAAGAGATTATGAAAGCAAAAAATCAGAAATATAAACTTTCTGTAATGATGATAGACATTGATGACTTTAAAAAATTTAATGATACCTTTGGACATCCGGTAGGCGATGAAATTTTGAAAAGAATCGCTTTTATCTTAAAAGAAAATTCCCGAAAGATAGATATTGCTGCCCGTTATGGAGGGGAAGAATTTGTCTTAATTTTACCTTATACCAATAAGGAGGAGGCAAAGATTATTGGGGAAAGAATAAGAAAAAGAATCGAGGAAACAAAGATATTAAATAAAAATATTACTGTAAGTATTGGAATAGCTTGCTTAGAAAATGAAAATATAGCCAAAGAAGAACTAATTAAAAAAGCAGATTTAGCACTTTATCGCGCAAAGTCTGAAGGAAAAAATAGAATTATTTTAGCTTAAAACCTCTTTTGCAAACTTAACCGATACTAATTTAGAAACCCCCCTCTCCTGCATCGTTACTCCATACAAAATATCCGCATTGCTCATTGTAAGTTTGTTATGGGTAATTACAATAAATTGAGAAGTTTTGGCAAATTCCCTCAACAAACCGTTAAATCTATCTATATTAGCCTCATCTAAGGGAGCATCTATCTCATCTAAGATACATAAAGGAGAAGGTTTAACTTTAAAAATAGCAAATAATAAAGCTATTGTAGATAAAGCTTTCTCGCCTCCAGAAAGCAAAGAAATATTTTGCAGTTTCTTTCCAGGAGGCTGAACTTCAACATCTATTCCGCATTCTAAAATATTGTTTTTATCTAAAAGAATGATTTCGGCTTTTCCTCCTCCAAAAAGATAACGAAAAATTTTTTTGAACTCTTCTCTTATTTTATTAAAAGTAGATAAAAAATTCTCCTGGCAAATTTTGTTAATTTTATTAATCATTCTTTTCAACTCTTCCTTAGATTGAAATAAATCTTTTCTTTGTTCTTCTAAAAACTCATATCTTCTATTTAACTCCTCAAATTCTTCAATTGCTACTAAATTCACCTCTCCTAATTCTTCCTGAAGTTTTTTCAACCTTTTTCTTTCTTCTATTAGAATTTTTGAATCTTCCACCACACTATCTAAAGGTATAAAATCTATCTTGTATACCTGCTTTAAGTAATCCATAATTTTATTCTGTTCGAAATGAAGGTTATTTATCTTTAATTTTTTTTCATAAAGTGTATCTTTTATCTTCTGCAAATCCTCTCTTTTTGTCTCCAATTTCTTTTCTAATTGATTAATCTCCTCCTCTAAGGAAACTCTCTTCTCCTCAAATATATTCTTTTCTATCTCTAACTCTTTTATTTTCTCCTCTATTTTAAAAATTTCCTCTTCAGCTTTTTTTATTTCTTCTTTTACTTCCTCTATCTGATTTTTCCTCTCTTTTTTCTCCTTTTCTATATTTTCTTTCTCCTGTAAAAGACGCTCTTTCACTTCTTCTAAAAGAGCCTGTCTTTTTAACATTTCTTCTTTGCTCCTGCTTAAAGATTCTAACTCTGCCTCTTTTTTAATCCTTTCTTTATCTTGCTCATTGATTTGTAAAACTAAGGATTCTTTTCTTTTCTCTATTTCTTTTAAAAAATTATTCAAATTACCTAACTCCTCCTCTATCTTCTCTTTATCTTTTACCAATATCATCTTTCTATCCTCAACTTTTTCTACTTCTTCCTCAACTTCTTTTATCTCTGTTTCGTTTAAATCTTTTTCTTCTCTAATCCTTAAAAACTGCTGAGCAATATTTTCCTTCTCTTTTTCTTTCTCTCCTATTATCTTTTCTTTACCAACAACCTCGTCTATCTTTCTTTTCAACAATCCACTCAATTCTCTCTTCTGGCAAGAAATTCTTTCTAATTCAGAATCTAACTCTCTTAAATTTTTTTCTAAAACTGTAATATTCTTCTCCGTTTCTTTTTCATGGAAAAAGATAAATTGAGCCTCTGTCTCATAAATATACTCATCTTTTTCCTTTAAAAATCTTTCTTTATCTAAGGAAGCAAAAATTCTATTTACTGAGAAAGGTAACTCTTTAAAAATAATCTTTACTCTGCCTGAAAAAGAATTCATCCTATTTACCTCTAAATTCTTTAAAAACTCTTTATAAAAATGTAACTGGGCTAATTCTTTTTCCTCTTTAAATTTCTTATTCAAAACTTCCCTTTCTTTTTCTTCAAGCTCCTTTAAATTTTTCTCCATTTTCTCTTTCTCCTGAATAAGCTGAACCAAATCTTTTTTTAGATTGCTTAATACCTCTTCTTGCTTCTTTAAACTCTCTCCCTTTTCTTTAAAAAATCCATTCAGTTTCTCCTGATCAATAAAAAGACGCTTTTTTCTTGCCCAAAGACTTTTAAAATGAGTATCTATCTCAATCAATTGATTATTAATTTTTACTTTCTCACTTTCTTTAAAAAGTATTTCCTCTTTCTTTCTTACCGTTTCTCTCTCCAGTTCTTTCTTCTCTTTTTCTTTCTCTTCTCTCTCCTCTTTCAGCTTCTCTATCATCTCCTTCAAATTCTCTTTTTGCCTTTCCCATGAAGAAAAAAAATCTTTCTCTTTTGCTATCTTTTCATCTTGTTTGAGCAAATCTTTCTCTATCTCTTCCTCTCTTTTCTCTATCTCTTTTATTCTTTCTTCAATTTCGTTTATATGTCTTTTATTCAACTCTATTTTATTTTCTAAAACTTTTTTTTGTGATCCTAAGGAAAGACTTTGCGAATTCAACTTCTCCATATCTTTTTTTAAGACACCTAACTCTTCATTCAATTTCTCACAATCAAATTTAAGCCTTTCTAAAGATTCACTTTCTTTCTCTTCCTTATCCTTCAAACCTTTTATTTCTTCTAAAACCTCATTTATCTTTTTCTCTATCTCTTTATATCTTAAAGAAGCGATTTTTTTCTCTACTTCTATTAATTGATTCTCTATCTCTTTATATTTTTTTGCCTTCTCTACCTGTTTTTCTAAGTATTCTCTCTGTCTTCTTATCTCTCCAATAATATCCTCTAAGCGCATTAAATTGCTTTCTGTCTCCTCTAATTTTTTTAAGGCTTCCTTTCTTTTTTCCTTATATTTAATAACTCCACTTGCTTCATCAAAAAGTAATCTTTTCTCTTCCGGCTTATAATTTAAGAAAACCTCAATTCTTCCTTGTTCAATAAAAGAGTAGGTTGTCTCACCAATTCCGGTTCCTAAAAATAAATCTTGAATATCCTTAAGCCTTACAGGGGTTTTATTGAGAAAATACTGACTTTCTCCTGAACGAAACAACCGACGTGTAATACTTACCTCCTCATATTCTATAGGAAGATATTTATCTTCATTAGAAAAGACTAATGTAACTTCAGCATAATTTAGGGGAGGATAATTCTCAGTGCCATTAAAAATTACATCCTCCATCTTAGAGCCTCGTAAAGATTTAGGGCTTTGCTCTCCCAAAGCCCATTTTATTGCATCCAAAAGATTGCTTTTCCCACATCCATTAGGTCCTACAATCACCACAATTCCGGGTTCAAATTTGAGGATTGTCTTTTCTGGAAATGATTTGAATCCAAAAAGTTCTAAGAATTTAAGATACATTATTTACTTCTTCAATTCTTCCTTAAGTCTTTTTGTGAGAAGGGGAACTATTTTGAATAAATCTCCCACAATACCAAAATCAGCTACTTTAAAGATAGGAGCTTCAGGATCTTTATTTATGGCAACGATAAACTTTGAAGATTGCATTCCCACAAGATGCTGAATTTGACCAGAAATTCCGCAGGCAATATATATTTTGGGAGCAACTGTTCTTCCGGTTTGACCTACCTGATGGGAATAAGGAATCCAGCCACTGTCTACTGCTGCACGTGATGCTCCCACAGCCGCTCCTAATACACCTGCTAACTCTTCAATTAACTTAAAATTCTCCTTCCCTCCCAGTCCTCTTCCTCCTGAAACAATAATATCTGCCTCGGTTAAATCTACTTTTGAGGTAACATCACGAATAAATTCAAGAAATTTTACTCTTTTATCAATAAAATTATCATCAATCTTTTCCTCAATCACCTCACCTTTTTCATTTTCTACCTCTATCTCCTTCATAACCTTTCCCCTTACCGTTGCCATCTGAGGTCTAAAATTAGGAGTGATAATCTGAGCCATAATATTTCCTCCAAAGGCAGGGCGTGTTTGAATTAAAAGTCTTCTTTCCTTATCAATATCTAAACCAGTGCAATCAGCAGTTAACCCTGTATGAATATTTACCGCAATGCGTGATACCAAAGACCTTCCTTGAGATGTTGCCCCGGCAAGGAAAATCTCTGGTTTATACTTTTTTATAAGATAAGAAATTATATTAGCATAGTTTTCAGCAATAAAATTTTTTAATTCTTCTTTCTCTACTATAATAACTTTATCCGCACCTTTAGAAAATAATCTTTTTGCTTTTTCTTTTATATTAAATCCCAAATATACCGCTACAACCTCACTTTCTAAATCAGAAGCTAACTGCCTTGCCTTACCTAAAAGTTCATAAGAAACTCCCGCTATTTCTCCATCTTCTTCCTCAACAAATACCCAAACTCCTTTATATTCATCTAATTTTTTTGTCTTTACTACTTCTGGTTTAAAAATAACAATTGCTTTTAATTTGCAAACCTCTTTACAGGTACCACAGAGATTGCATTTTTCCAAATCAATAACTGCTTTCTTTTTAACAATAGAAATAGCCGAAAATGGACATGCCTTTACACATAATCCACAACCTGTGCATTTTTCTTCTATAATTTTTATTGCCTCTTTACTCATAAAATTTTCTTAAGCTCAGATACTAATTTATCTACACAAGTCTCCACATCTCCTTCAAAAATCTTTCCTTTTGTTCGTGGAGGTGGTGTAAATATCTTTACTACTTGAGTTGGGGAACCTTTTAATCCTACTTCTTCCTCTTTTAATCCTAAATCTTTATGCCTCCAAATAGGTATAGATTGCCTTTTGGCACGCATCTTCCCTCGTAAAGAAGGAAGACGCGGTTCATTTATCTCTTTAACTACAGTTACAAGAGCAGGAAGCTCCACTTTTAATACCTCATATCCTCCCTCAAGAAGACGCTCCACATACATAACCTTTTTTTCTAAATCTATTTCTCTAACTTTTCTTACATAGGTAGCCTGAGGTAAATTAAGATGAGCAGCAATTCCGGGACCAACCTGTGCTGTATCTCCGTCAGAAGCCTGCTTCCCACAGATTATTAAATCTACATCTTTAATCTTTTCTATTGCTTTTGCCAATACTAAACTTGTTGCCCAGGTATCTGAGCCGGCAAAGGATTTATCACACAAATGAATCGCCTCATCTATTCCCATAGAGAGAGCTTCTCGCAAAACTTCTTCTGCCTGAGGAGGCCCCATAGTAATTACATAAGTTATTCCATTATACCTTTCTTTTAAACGAATTGCTTCCTCAATCGCATACATATCAAAGGGATTAATAATTGAGGCAACTCCCTCTCTGATAAGAGTATTAGTCTTAGGATCAATCTTTACTTCTGTGGTTTCAGGAACCTGCTTTATACAGACTACTATCTTCATCTCTACCTGCGAGGGAGGGGATTTGAACCCCTACGGTTTCTCAACCGCTAGCCCCTCAAGCTAGTGCGTCTGCCAATTCCGCCACCCTCGCATATGCTCTATTTCTCATTTCTTGCCTTTCAATATCCTTCCCAGACTTGTCTTTTCTTCTCTATCATTGCGGGAAC
>CAZESF010000011.1:0-16091 GCA_964515205.1 uncultured Planctomycetia bacterium | reverse complement strand
CCTGCGACCCGCTGGTTAACAGCCAGCTGCTCTACCTGCTGAGCTACCGGGGAAAGTTATTCTTAAAGTTATTTTTTATAAAGTCTCTGCCTATGCCTGACTTTAAGTATTTTTCTCTTTCTCGGGCTTCTTT
Organism: uncultured Planctomycetia bacterium; assembly: GCA_964515205.1. GTDB lineage: Bacteria > Omnitrophota > Gorgyraeia > Duberdicusellales > 4484-171 > CAZBLX01. The sequence continues at coordinate 15,958 of CAZESF010000011.1, read as the reverse complement.
TCTCGTGGAATATTTTTCTTTGTATATCAACTCGAAAGGTCTTCTTCCTTTTGTAGACTTGGTATCCCCTGCATTATGTCTTTTCAATCTCTTCTCAGGATTTTTCGAAATTCCAATATAGAATCCCAAGTCTTTTTTACTAATTAAAACATATACATAATAACTCATTTCCTCAGAAAATTTAAACAAGGTATACAGCCAGCTGCTCCCTGCCTGCCGGCAGGCAGGTACCTGCTGCCTGTCCGCCTCTGGCGGAAGCTACCGGGGAAACCGCTTTTTAAAAGAGCAATTAATAGTTTTAAAATTATACTTTCATTATAGATTTTCGTCAAGTAAGTGGTTTTTTCTCCATAAATGCTCTTTTTAAAGTTGCTGAATCTATATATTCAATTTGTGTGCCTAAAGGGATACCAATGCCAATGCGATAAATTTTTACTTTGTAAGGAGAGATTTTTTCTATAAGGAATTGAGCGGTAAGTTCTCCTTCAGTATCAGGATCCGTTGAAATTATTACCTCTCTTATTTCTCCTTTCTCAAGCCGATTAATTAATTTTCTTATATTTAAATTTTCTGGACCAATTCCTTCTAAAGGAGAGATACTGCCTAAGAGAGCATAATATACACCTTTGTAATGGGAAGTCTTCTCAATAGCCAAAATATCTTTGGGTTCTTCCACTATACATACAATTTCTTTATTTCTTTTCGGATCAGAGCATATAGAACATATCTCCTGTGTGGAAAAATTATTACAGATTTTACAGGGCTTTATGTATTTATGTACTTTTGTAATTAATTGAGAAAGTTTCTCAACTTTATTCTTTTCCATTTTTAAAATGTGAAAAGCAATTCTTTCTGCACTTCGTCTTCCAATACCAGGAAATTCAGAAAGATTTTTGATCAACTCTTCCAATTCCTTAGGAAAGCTATTCATTGGGATGGTCAATCTTTCCTTCAAAGGTATCAAGAAGTTCGTTTATGAAATCAGCATCTTGAGGTTCATCATTTTGAGGAATTTCTTTTTTATCCTCTATCAATACGAATTTAATTCTTACTGGTTTATTTAAATTTTTTTCTATTATTTTTTCTAAAATTTTGCGGTTATTTTGCTTTTCCAAAACTTCTTTATGAAATGCATGTTGTTTAAAAAACCCAATTTTTAAAAAATTGTCCTCTACAGAGATTTGAGCTTCACAAAGATGGGAGGCTAAAGTTACTTTAGTTTTTTTGACTTCTTCTAAAATAATAGGCCATTTTTCTTTTAATTCTTCCTCACAGATAACTTTCTCTTTTTCTTCAGTTTCTTCAGTTTTTTCCTCAGATATATCTTCATCTTTCTCTTTTTCTGCTAAGACTTCCTCTATTTCTTTCTCAAGCATCTCTAAGGATGAAGAGGGAGTCTTTTTAATTTGTGAATCAGAAGAAGTTGTGGGCTTTAAAGAAGGAGAGTAACAAAATTTTATCAAAGCTAACTCAAAAGGTATTCTTAAAGAATTAAGTTTTTTGGAATTCTCTTTACTCTCTATAAGAAAGTCAATGATTTTTAAGGCTTCCTCAATACTGATAAGTTCTGAGTGTTTGGATAAAAACTTTTTTGTTTGAGGAGAAAGGAAATCTATTTCTTTAAAAGCTTTTGGGCTTAAACGTGCAAGTATTAGATTTTTAATATGCTCAATGAGGAAGTTAACAAAATTCGCCAGGTCTTTTCCTTCTCTGAGGAGTTTATCTATAAATTCTAATGCTTCTGTTAAATTTTTCTCTATAATGAATTTCACCATTTTATTAAGCGATTCTTCTTCAACAATTCCTAAAAGAGAGGTAATATCCCAGTCAAGCTCCTTCTCTACCACTACAGGAACAATCTGATCAAGCAAAGATTCTGCATCACGAATACTTCCTGAGGATGCTTTGGCGATACTGTAAAGGAGTTCTTCATTGATGTCTATCTTTTCTTTCTCTACAATTCTTTTTAATTTTTCTACTATCTTTTCTGCAGAAAGAAGATGGAATTGAAATTTCTGGCAGCGAGAAAGAATTGTAGGAGGAATTTTATGAGGATGAGTTGTGGCAAAGATAAATTTTACATGAAGAGGAGGTTCCTCCAGTGTTTTAAGTAAGGCATTGAAACCGTCAGAGGTTATCTGGTGCACCTCATCAATTATGTAAATTTTATAACGGGAATAGGAAGGAGCCAGTTTCACACTTTCCCGCAAAGATTTTATATCCTCTATTCCTCTGTTTGAGGCTCCATCTATCTCAATAACATCTAAACTGGTTCCTTTTGCTATCTCTTTACAACTTAAACATTCCTGACAGGGAGAGATTGTGGGGCCTTTTAAGCAGTTTAAAGCTTTTGCTAAGACTCGTGCAAGAGAAGTTTTCCCTACACCCCTTGGTCCACTAAATAAATAAGCATGATGTAGCCTTTTTGTTTGAATTGCTCTTTTTAATGCAGAGACAACATGTTCCTGCCCAACAATTTCATCAAAGTTTTGTGGACGATATTTTAAAGCAAATACCTGATATTCCATTTTTGAGTTAATTAGAGTTAATTAGTATAACGCTTATTTTCTTTAAGTCAATATACCAAAGATAAAGATAAGATAGCTTATAAAAAAGATTGCTCCTTCCAGCCGGGATAATTTTTTTGATTTTATTCCTAAAAGAGGCATTAAACTGAATAAGAAAAGCATTTTATATTCAAATTTTAAAAAAGAGGAGGATAAAGGAATAGGCTTTATTAAAGATACTGTTCCCAGAATAAACAATATATTAAAGATATTACTTCCAATGATATTTCCTATACTTATTGCTGGAATTCCTTTTAAAGAGGCAGTCAAGGAAGCCACCAGTTCTGGGAGAGAAGTTCCTATAGCAAAAATAATTATTCCTATAATCCATAAATTTATTTTTAAAATCTTTGCCAAAGCAGTTGCCCCTTTAATCATAAGGTCTGCTCCCTCAATAAGTCCTGCCAAAGAAAGAATTAGAAAAAGAAAAGTTATCTTTTTGGATTTTATTTTTCTTAAATATTTATTAAGTTTGAATTCTTTTACTTCTTCCAATTTAAACTCTTTGCGCGCTTTTTTATAAGAAAAAATACAGAAACAGAAAAAGATAATTAAAAATATTATTCCATCCCCGCGAGTTAAGATTAAATCTCTACTTAAAATATAAAGCAAAAATACTGCCCCCACCATTACAGGAAATTCATTTTTAAAAATTTTCTCGTCTATCTTTATAGGTTGAAAAAGAAGGCATATTCCCAGAATCAATCCAATATTGGCAATGTTGCTTCCAATAACATTTCCTAAAGCAATTAATTTTTTATTTTTAACTGCTGCCACTACTCCTACTCCTAACTCAGGAGCACTTGTTCCAAAGGCAATGATAATTAATCCTATAAATAAAGGGGTTAAGTGAGCAAGCAGAGAGAATTTTACTGAGGTTTGAATAAGCCAGTCTGCACTGTAGACTAAAAGAAAAAGACCAACAAGAAATAAAAATATATTAAAAAGTAACCCTACCAAAATAATTACTTAACTAACCAGACTCCTAAAATAATTAAGATTATACCGATAAGCCTTAAGAAAGTAAGTTCCTCTTTTAAAATAAATGCTCCCAAAATAGCTGCTATCAAAGGATAAGTAGAACATAAAGGAACAACTACTGAAGCAGGTAATCTTTTTAAAGCAGAATAATAAGTAATCATTCCTAAAAGTCCAGCACAAAATCCGGATAAGGCAAAGAGAAAAAGAGAGGAGACAGTAAACTTAATAGCTTTATATTTAAGAAAAAAAGGATAAAGAAAAAGTAAACCACCTGCTACTGCTAAAGTGCGAATAATAAGTCCTGAGAAAGGAGAGGATTCTCTTAGAGCAAATTTATCAAATATAGGAGCCACTCCCCACAGAAGCACAGTTAAAAATATTAAAAGGTATGCCATCTTGATAAACGGAGAGGCCGGGATTCGAACCCGGGGTCCCACCCTTCAGTGGGACAACCGCTTAGCAGGCGGCTGCCTTAAACCAGACTCGGCCACCTCTCCTTGCTTTTTCTATTTTAACCTCTAACGTTTAGAAAGTCTATAATAAAAAGAAGGATTCCTTGTTTGCAGATATATCTTTCCTCCTCCCTCTACCTCAAACACTAATCCTTCTCCTCCCAGAAGAAAACTTTTCAATCCTCCGAATTTTCTTATTTTATAAGAAAGAGTATCCTCCATACATACAAGATGGAAATTATCCATAATGAATTTCTCTCCTGGTTTTACTTCTTTCTCTATAATCGCTCCACAACTGTTAACCCAGACTCCTCCTTCTCCGGTTAATTTAAGCCAGATAAGCCCTCCACCTCCTAACATTCCCTTAAGACCTCTCCAGACGACATTTCTTTCTATCTCACCATGATGAGCCAAATATACACTGGAAGCTAAAATTAATCCTTTTCCTCTTTTTACTTCTATATAACGAATATCTCCAGGGACAAAGGGTGCAAGCCACACACTTGCTTCTTTAGACTGAGCAGTAAATTTATTAATGAAGATTGATTCTTGAGTAGTAAAAGCTTTAAATATTCCTTTATATTGAGTCTCTATCTTTACCTCTCCTGAAATTGCCACCATACTTCCTGCCTCTCCATAAACTGTTTCCCCAACATCTAAAAACACCTTTACCATCGCATAACCAGGTTGAGCAACAATTTCATACCTCATTTTTCCCTCTCCTTTTCTTTTTAAAAAACTCCTTTATTAAATTAGCACATTCCTCCTCCAAAACTCCCCCTTTAAATTTTATCTTATGATTAAGTTTTATTTGATTAATATCAATTTTTGAGCCAAAAGCACCGCTTTTCTCATCATAAGCTCCAAAAATTACTTTATCTATTCTTGATAAAACCAGGGCTGCTGCGCACATAAGACAGGGTTCAACGGTGACATATAAAGTGCAGTCCTTAAGCCACTTTGATTTTAGAAAACTTGTAGCCTGAGTGAGAGCAATCATCTCTGCATGAGCTGTGGGGTCTTTTAGTAATTCTACTTGATTGTGACTGCGGGCAATAATTCTTTTATTATTTAAAACGATAATTGCTCCTATAGGAACTTCATTATTTCTGTAAGCAATTTCTGCTTCTTTAAGAGCTTCTTGCATAAACTTTTCTTCGTCTTTCTTCATTTTTCCTTAACTATCTTTAAGAAGGTATCAACAACCTTAGGGTCAAAAGCTTTGCCTCTTTCTTCTTTAATTATCTGAATTGCTCTTTTTTGAGAATAAGCTTTCCGGTAAGGTCTTCTGCTTGTTAAAGCAGCATAAACATCGGCTAAAGCTACAATTCTTGCTGAAAGAGGGATCTCTTCTCCTTTCAATCCTAAGGGGTATCCGGTGCCATCCCATCTTTCATGATGGTAAAGAATTGCTGGAATTGTTCCTTTAAGAACATGAATATCTCGCAAAATTTCAGCTCCCAGCCAGGGATGGATCTTGATTATTTTCTCCTCCTCTTTAGTCAATTTCCCTCTCTTAAGAAGAATTTTAGAGCTGATGCCAATTTTACCTAAATCATGAAGAATGGCAGCATGATATACATCATTGATTTGTTGTGGAGAAAGACCTAACTCCTTAGCTATCTTTTTTGCGATTTTTGCTACATACTCTACATGGCGTGCAGTAGATAAATCCTGAGTTTCTATTGCTTTAGCAAAACCATAAATCATATCTAAAAGAGTTTGATTCATTTCCTTATTTAAATATTGAATTCTTCTTCGCAAACCCTCTATATTTGTAGTTTCTTCCGAAAAAGATTCTTTCTCCTTCAAAAGATTTTGATAAAGAGTAACCTGATTTCCTCCTCTTATTTTTGAATTTCTTAGAGTTTCTTCTAAAGCAATAATAATCTCTTGATAGTTATAAAGATTATCTTCTTTAGTATTTACAACCCCCATACTTACATTTATCTTTGTAGTTATTTTTTTAAAACGGAACTTATAATCATCAATATGTCTTTTAATTCTTTCTGCAACTTTTTTTGCTTCTTTTAAAGAATAGAAAGGTAGAAGAATTATAAAAGCATCCTCTCGATAACGGATAATATCTACCTGAGGAGAAAGTAGTTTTTTCACAGTTTTTATTGCTTTTTTTATAACATAATTAGCAAATTCCCATCCATAAGTTTGATTTATTTGGCGAAAATAATCTATATCAAAGATAATTAAAGAAAGAGATGATTTTTGCTTTTTCGTTTTTTCAATGATTTGTGAAATATTTTCCAAAAAATATCGCCAGCTAAAGCAATTTAAATAAGGATCTTTTATCCTTACTTCTTCTAAATTTTTTCTTAATTTTTTATTCTCCTGCTTAAGTTTTAAAAATTCCTCTGCTTTTTTTATCTTAAATAAGAGCTCATCAGAAGAGATAGTATCAGTTATATAGTCAAAGAATTCATATTTGTTTACCATCTTTTTTATTATATTTTTTTTATCCTTTTCAATATAAAGAAAAAAAAGTTTGTCAGGATATTGCGTGGTTTTAAATTGAGGCTGTCTTCGAAGACAATCATAATCTAAAATTATTAAAGGCATCTTCTCCTTAGATAAGCTTTTGAAAGAAACTTTTTTTAAACTTTTAATTTTTTTAAATAATGGAAAAAAGGATTGTTCTTTACAGGAAATAAAAGCAATACCTTCCATCGGAAAATTTTAACATATTTAGTTTTGCTTTACAATAAATAAAAATTGGGAGAGTATGAATATTTTTCGCACTTTTTCTTTGACAAATAAACAAACAGGGCATATCCTCACTTCCTGGGAAATATTAAATTAAATATTGGCTTTTTTTAAAATAGAATATTACTTTACATATTTTAATCTCCCTATTTATTTAAAAGATTCGTTAAAAAGCACAAATTCTTTAGAGAGAATAAATAGAGAATTAAGGAGAATAACAAAAAGAATAGGATATTTTCAGAATCAGAAAAGCCTTAATGTGTTTATATATCTTGTCTTAAAAGAACAAAACTTGCTTATAGAGGAAGAGGAGGATATGCCTAAGGAAGTTAAAAAGGAATTGGTATATGTGTAAATTAAAAGTGCGAAAAAATGTTGACAGTGCCAATATCTACGCCAGAAAAGTAAAGACACCTGGGCTACTATAAAATCTTTCTCATTCTTTAACAAAAAACTATTTAAAAGGTAAAAAACGCACACCAAAATTAAAAATTGTTTTTAAAAAATTTAAAGCGAGTTGGGGGATTATTAACACGCCTGAGGTGTAATTGATTAACACTCTATATTTCCTACTTCAACCTTGTAGGTTGAATTGACTTGTGTAACTTGATATTTAGCCTCAATTGAAGTATCAAGTTAAGATAATTCACAGATAAATTTACGTTCGTGAGTTTATATGTAAATTGTTATAGAGCACTTTATTATTCAATACTTACCGAATCTTTTTAATTCCCTTTTTGCTTCCTCTAAAGCGATTCTTTCTTTTATCTTTTTCTTTTTCTCATAAGATTTCTTACCTCTTGCTAAAGCAATCTCTACTTTTGCCCATCCTCTATCATTAAAATAGACTTTTAAAGGAATAATCGTTAATCCTTTACGTGTGACTGCACCAATTAATCTTTTTGTCTCTTTTTTATGTAGCAGTAATTTTCTTTCTCTTTTAGGGTCTAACTTAAAATATGAACTTTTTTCAAACTCAGGAATATGCATATTATAAAGATATATTTCTCCTTTTTCAGGTCTGGCAAAACTATCCTCAATAGAACACCCACTAACTCTTAAAGATTTAACTTCACTTCCTTTAAGTTCAATACCTGCTTCATAAGTCTCAAGAATCTGGTAATCTTTTAAGGCTCTTCGGTTAGTAGATACTATTTTCATCAGAATTTAAATCCACTAATTTGGGAAAATAAAGATAACCATATTGGCACAGTAAATAATGCTAAAATATGGGAAAGAAAAACTCCACAAGAGACTACTTCACTATTTCCCCCTCTCATCTGAGCAACGATAGGTAAAGATGCTGCTGAAGGCATACTTGCTTGAGTAAGAATAAAAAATCCCCATAAAGAAAAAAGTTTAAATTTTAAAATTAATATGAAAAAGATGAGAGGAAGCAAAAATAGTTTTATGAAACTGGCCAATAAAGCTTCTCTACTTCCTAATCTTTTTCCTTTAGCCAACCAAGCACCTAAAAGAATCATGGAAAGAGGAAAACTCATCTTACCTACTAAAGCTAAAGGAGAAATGATTAAATCAGGAAAGAATCTGCCTATTTTTAGATAAACACATAGCAGAGAGATAATGATACTTATAATGGGCATGGTGAATAAAGAACGTACCTCAAACCCTTCTTTTTTCTTTTTAAATATCAAAAAGCTACCCACCGACCACATAAGAATATTAAATCCCAAAATATATAAAAAAATATAAATTAGAAAGGTATCTCTTAAAGGTGAAGGGAAAAGGAATAAAGCTAAATTCATAGGCAGATATCCACAATTCTGAAAACTTACCAAGGCAATAAATTCTTTGGAAAACTTAGAAAAAGGAGAAAAAAATATTCCTAAAAACAATCCCAAAGAAAAAATAAAAATGCTTAAAAGGATAAATTTATAAAGAGGAGGGGTGTTTTCTAAATTTAGATGAGCAATGATTTCTGTAAAGATAAGGAAAGGAACAGTAATATTTACCACAAAAAAGGTGAGAAATTTTAATGCCTCCTGAGTAAGGATTTTTTTGCGATAAAGAAAAAAGCCTAAAAAAATAATAAGCAAAAGTTTAACTATGGCAAAAAATACTACCTTCATTGAAGTTATTATAACATAAGCTATTCAGTTGACAAAGTTAATAGATTAAAGTTAAAATAAAGCAATTATTAATGCGCGGGTGGCGGTAACGACTCTTGTTCGCAGAACAAGCTTTTTAAAAATAGTCGTTCCCGCAATGGTAAGGAAGAGAAGAGTAGGCCTTGAAAATACTGATAAGGCAAGGAAATAAAAACAAGATTATGCGCGGGTGGCGGTAACGACTCTTGTTCGCAGAACAAGCTTTTTAAAAATAGTCGTTCCCGCAATGGTAAGGAAGAGAAGAGTAGGCCTTGAAAATACTGATAAGGCAAGGAAATAAAAACAAGATTATGCGCGGGTGGCGGAATTGGCAGACGCGCAAGATTCAGGATCTTGTGGGGAAACCCGTGCGGGTTCAAATCCCGCCCCGCGCATATAATTTAAATGATTAAAAGATACCTAATTGGAATTGATGAAGCAGGATTGGGTCCGGTTTTCGGTCCTCTGGTCATCTGTGGAGTAAGAGTAGATTCAAAGAATATAGATAAATTAGAAAAGTGTGGAGTAAAAGATAGTAAACTTTTTGGCAGTGATGGACAGGCAAGAAAAAAACGAAAAAATGTATGGGAGAAAGCCAGCATTTTTCTTGAAGATTTTCAATATAAAATAATTTCTGCTGAAGATTTGGATAAAAAAAATATGTATGAGTTAGAGATTGAGGCAATAGCAGAGATTTTAATCAAATTAGATTGGGAAAAAACAGAAATTATCTATATTGCTCAATTAGGCCAGACAAGTTTTAAAAAATTTTTACAAAGATTAGAAAAAAAAGAGAAATCATTTTCTCAAGATGAATTTGCCCAAAAGGTTATTTATGAAAAAGATGCCGATAGTCTTTACATCCCTGTCTCTTTAGCCTCCATAATAGCCAAAGTCAAACGTGATGAGGAAGTTGAAAAATTATGCCAGAGAATAGGTGAAAGTTATATCTCTGGATATCCTAATAAAAAAACAGAGATATTTTTGCGAAAATATTTCAAAAAACATAATGCTCTTCCTCCAGGAACAAGAAAGAAACGCCAATGGGAACCTCTTAAGGAACTGATAGAAAAAGAGAGAAATAATTCTTCTCTGAAAATCCCTTATAAGAGGATGTCAAGAGAGGCAGAATCTTTAATTAGCTTCTTTGATAAATCTTCGGGGTGATAACAAAGTGAGATTATCTTCTTTGATTCTTCCTACGAACGGAGCGTCATGGAGGGACAGAACTTATAAATTTTATATCTTCTTTTGAAATTACTTCGGAGGTGTCAGCGGAGCGAATATCCTCTTCTGTGGTTATACTTTGAGCGGAGCGTCAAGGAGGCAGAGCCTCCTTGAGGAGCGAAGCGACACGGAGGGGTGGCCGAGTCCGGTTTAAGGCGTCCGACTCGAAATCGGATATCCTGCCAAAAGCAGGATCGGGGGTTCAAATCCCTCCCCCTCCGAAAAATAATAAATGAAAGAAAAAATTAAAAATAAATTCTATTCTTTTTCTATATTTCTTCTTGTAACTCTCTACATTCTTTTTTCTTTTTCTGGAGTAAAATATCCAGAAGAAATTTCAGAAGTTGAAAAATACTTTTCAAGTTTCTATTCTGGAGGAATAATTTATCTTTTTTATTTTCTTTTAATCATTCTTTTAAATCTACTCAGTCTATTTTTTCTCTTAGCTAAAAAAATAGATAAAATCCCTCTTTTTGAATCTTTCCCTTTTTCTTTTAAAGATTATTTTTCCAACCATGAATACAACAAAAAAATCCTTCTTTTTATCCTTCTTTTTTTATTCACTTTTGAACTTATTTATTCCTTTTGTAAATCAAAAATCTCTTTTGTAGTTTTAAATCTATTATGGGAATTAACTCCTCTTTTAATTATTCTTAAGACTTTCTCTACAAAAGCATTGGGATTCAATACAAAAAACTTTTCTCCTTTTAAAACTGCTATTTTCTATTTCAGTCTTATTTTTTTCCTTTTCTTTTTAAGTTTTTTGAACTTTTTAATCTTAAAAAATCTTCCTCTTAAAGAAAGAATACATCCAATTGTTTTTTTACTTTTTTCTTTAAAAAATAAATTTCTTCTCTTCCTTCTTTTTATCCAAATTACTCTTTTAGGACCCCTTAGTGAAGAGATACTTTTTCGGGGATTTATTTTTAACTGGTTAAGAAGTAAATTCTCTTTTAAGGTAAGCGCTTTCTTTGTATCTTTTATCTTTGCTTTTTTGCATTTTCTCCCTTTTCAATTTCTACCTATTTTCTTTCTCAGCCTATTTTTATCTTTTATTTATGAGAAAACACATAATCTCCTAAATTGTGTATTTTTCCACAGCCTTCACAACTTTATAATCCTTCTGCCTTTGTTATTGCATTTTACTCACTGAAATAATCAGATACAGAAAAAGGAATTTTTAATATTTTCTTTATATGCTTTATTCTCTGAGAAATATAGGGATGTGTTCTAAAGAAAGAAGAACCAGAAATTTTCTCTTTTTTATGAATCTGATAAAGCTTTTCCAGTAGAGTTATACCTGCTTTAGGGGAAAATCCTGCTTTTTTTGTATATTTAACTGCTAACTCATCAGCAGTAAACTCATCCTCCCGAGAATATGCACACATAATTTGTGTTAAAGCAAAAGATAAACCTTCCTGAAATTGAGGAGATTCTACATTTCCTGCAGCAAGAATTAAAAGATTTGTTCCCAAAAGAGCCTGGAGTTTTTTTATATGATGACGAGCAACAGTATGCCCTATTTCATGAGCAATGGCAAACGCTAACTCATCATCATTGGCAATATCTATCAATCCCTTAAAAATATAAATGTAACCTCCAGGCAGACAAAAAGCATTTTTTTCATCTTTATCAATAACATAAAAATGATAAAATATCTCTTTACGATCACAGACCTTCACTAATTTTTCTCCAATTCTATTTATCCTTCCCAGATAAGAAGAATTATGACTGAGTTTAAATTTACGGGAAACTTCGGAAGCTAAATTTCTTCCCAAATTTATTTCTTTCTCTGTCGAATAGAAGAAAAAATCTTCTTTATGGGTGGCAACATTATACTCTGTGGTTATACAACCACTTAAATAGACTGCCAAAATTATTATCGAAAAAATCCTTATCAACCCCTTTTTCCTTTTAATAATTTTTTGAACTCTTCCTCACTGATCATCCTTATTCCCAATTTTTTTGCTTTTTCAAACTTAGACCCTGGATTTTTTCCTACCACTACATAATCGGTATTTCTGCTAACCGAAGAGCTCCATTTTCCTCCCAATTCCTCTACTGCTTTCTGTGCCTGTGTACGAGTAAATTCTTCCAATTCTCCTGTAAATACAAAAACCTTACCTTTAAGAATATTTTTCTTTATTTTTTCTTCTTCCTTTAAATTAAAACCCAACTTTTTAAATTCCTCAATCATCTCCTTAACCTGAGGCTGGGAGAAAAATTTTACCACTGATGAGGCGACTGTAGGTCCTATCTCAGGAATTCTTTCCAGCTCTGGCTCTTTTAATTCAAAAAATTTATCAATATCTTTAAATTTCTCTGCCAAAATCTGAGCAATTTTCTCTCCCACATATCTTATTCCCAATCCATACAAGAATCGCGCCAGGCTTCTTTTTTTACTCTCCCCGATTGCATGATATAAATTATCTGCTTTTTTCTCAGCAAATAAAGGAAGTCTTAAGAAATCCTTTTTTGTGAGTTTATAAATATCTACAAGACTTTTAACCATTTTTCTCTCCACCAGCTCATTCACTACACTTTCTCCTAAACCCTCAATATCTAAAGCAGCGCGTGAGGCAAAATGAAGTAGAGACTGCTTAAGACGGGCAGGACAGTTAGGGTTAATACAGAACCAGTAGACTTCTTCCTCTTTTTCTTTCATAATTTTTCCTCCACAGACAGGGCAAGCTTGAGGAACCTCCACCTTTTTTGCGTCCTTAGGTCTTTTAGAGGTAATTACTTTCACTATTTTAGGTATAACTTCTCCAGCTCTTTCGACTAACACTGTATCTTTCACTCTTACATCTAATCTTTCTATCTCATCAAAGTTATGTAAAGTAGAACGGGAAATAGTTACTCCTCCACATTCAACAGGCTTCAATATCGCTACAGGAGTAATCATTCCCGTTCTTCCTACACTAAAAATAATATCTTCTACCAGTGTAGTTGCCTGATGAGCAGGAAATTTATAAGCTACTGCCCAGCGAGGAGATTTCAGTGTTGAGCCTAATTCTTTCTGTAAAGCGAAAGGATTTACTTTAACTACCACTCCATCTACTTCATATCCTAAAGAGTCTCTTTTCCTCTGCCATTCTTGACAATACTGGACAACCTCATCTAAATTTTTGCAGTATCTACTTGTAGGATTCACTCTTAATCCCCATTCCTTAATTTTATTTAAAAATTCCCAGTGAGTGCTAAACTTAAATCCTTCTACCCATCCAAAGGAATGAATGAAGCATTTTAAATTTCTTGTTTTCACTAATTTAGGATCAAGAAGTTTGAGAGAACCACTGGCAGCATTGCGAGGATTAGCAAATAAAGACTCTCCCCTTTTTTTTCTTTCTTCATTTAACCTTTTAAAATCTTCCTTTTCCATATAAATTTCTCCTCTCACCTCAATCGCTCGGGGTATATCTTTCCCCAAAAGTTTTAAAGGAACAGTGGAGATAGTTCTGATATTAGGGGTAATATCCTCTCCTGTTTCTCCATCCCCCCTCGTTGCTCCCAGACTCAATTTTCCCCCCTCATAAATCAAAGCACAACTTACCCCATCAATTTTAAGCTCTGCAGTATAATCCAACTTTACATCTCTCTTCAACATTCTTTTGATTTTTTCCTCCCATTCTTTTAACTCATCTATAGAATAAGTATTATCTAAGGAAAGCATTTTTACTTTATGTTTCACTGTAGGGAATCCTTCTAAGACCGCGCCGGATACTCTCTGCGTAGGCGAATCAGGACTGATAAATTGAGGATATTTCTCTTCTAACTCCTTCAGTTCCCTCATCAAATCATCATACTCTTTATCAGAAATCTCTGGATCGCTTAAAACATAATAACGCCAATCATGATAACGGATTAATTCACGCAATTTTTCAATTCTCTTTTTCACCTTTTCTAAATTTCTCATTTTGCCTCCTTTTAAATTCCTTTTCCTAAACGATAAGCTAAAAAAGGAGGTAGGCCTTTTTCTATAATTTTCTTTTGTGCTTTTATTATATCATATTCTAACCTTTTGTAAGTTATCATCTTTCTATCCTCATTATAAATGCAGAAACAGATTCGTGGATCGCCATCACGGGGTTGCCCGATACTACCTACATTGATAATATATTTAAATTTAGAATCTAAAATCAATTCCTCCTCTTGAGAGAAGAAAATCTTATCTTCTCTCTTAATATATACCCCTGGCCGATGAGTATGCCCTACAAAGCAGATATTTTTCTCAAGAAGTGAAAAATTAAGACGCGCCTCTTCTATATTGGTAATATAATAAAATTTGTCTGGTTTAAAAATACTTCCATGAACACAAAAAAAATCTTTTTCTTCATGTTTTAATGGTAAAGAAAATAAAAAGTTAAAAGTAAAAGAAGAGATAGATTTTTTTGTCCATTCAATTGCATATTTAGCTATAGGATTAAAATATTCTAAAGAAAATTTATCCACTGCCGCCCAGTCGTGATTTCCTGCGCATTTGGAAATATTTAGTTGGGAAAGTTCCTTTACTACTTTATCTGGATCTGCTCCATAACCTACCGCATCTCCTAAAAAAATGAGTCTGTCAAACTTTTCTTTTTCTAAAAAATCAAGAAAAACAGAAAATGCCTCCCAATTGCTGTGAATATCAGAAAAAAGCAAATAACGCATGTTAATAGAAGCGAATATGGAAATCTTTCAAATCTTTTTTTAAAGGAAGTTCTTCAATCTCTGTATTCATAATGTATCCTTTAAATTCTTCATCTAAATCAGCCAAAAAATTATCTATATTCTCTTTCTCACCTTGAATAAGAAGCTCTACCCTTCCATCAGGAAGATTCATTACCCATCCAGAAAGTGCATGTCTTTTTGCTAAGTGATTTGCGGTGAATCTAAATCCTACTCCCTGAACACGTCCAGAAAAATAGATATGTAAACATTTAAGCATTTTGGCTCCTTCTCTCAAATTTATCACCTTTCATTATTCTATATCCACAAACAAAGCTAATCCCCTCCATTATCCTTTTTCCTTCTGGCTGCAGTTTTTTTATTTTTATTATTCCTTTTCCTGTAGCAACCTCAACCCCTTCTTTATCCCAGCCAATAATTTGTGAAGGAAGAAGTTCTGTATCTTTTTCTATTACTTCTGCTTCAAAAATACGTATTCTTTTCTTCTTATAAAAAGTGTAAGCGACTGGCCACCTTTTAAAGGCGCGAATCAGATTATAGATTCTTTCTGCAGGCAAATACCAGTCAATCTCTGCCTCTTCTTTTTTTATTTTAGGAGCATAAGAAACTTTACCCTTTTGAGGGAAAAAACTAATTTTGTCTTCTTTTATAAAAGAGACAACCTCTTTCAGTGCTTTGAAAGCTTTTAGAGTTAATTTAGAAAAAAGGGTAAAATAATCATCTTCAAAATCAATCTTTACTTTTTTCTGTAAAGCTATAGAACCGGCATCTATCTTTTCAGTTAATTTAAAAATAGTAACTCCTGTCTCCTTTTCCCCTTCAAGTAATGCTCTTTCAATAGGAGATGCTCCTCGATATTGAGGAAGCAGGGAAGGGTGAATCCCCAAATTTAACTTAGCTAAGTTTAGAAAGAAAGAAGGAATTCTTTTTCCATATCCGACAACAAGAATTAAATCTATATCTTTATCTTTTATCTTTTTGTAAAATTCTTCATCAAGTGATGAAGGAGTTAAAACCTTAAGATTATTTTCCTGAGCAAATCTCTTAACTGGGGTAGGCAAAATTTTCAATCCCCTTTTTTGAGGTTTGTCAGGAGCAGAGATAATCATTACAATTTCTAAGAGATTTTCTTTTAAAATCTGCTCAAGTATTTTTTGGGAAAATTCATCACAGCCAAAATAAATAGTCTTCATCTTATACTTACAGCAATTTTGGTTGTGCCTTTACGAAAAGA
>CAZESF010000010.1:0-16151 GCA_964515205.1 uncultured Planctomycetia bacterium | reverse complement strand
AAAGACGAATATCTGGCGGATGTGATTCAATTCTTGGGATCTGTGGAAGCATGATATTACTGTGTTCGTTCTTCGTCTAAGAATTGTTAAAATGTTGTAGTGTCTTTATCTTAACCCCCTAATTCTTTGGGCAAACCTGCCTGCGGCAGGCAGGTTATGCTATAATAAAAGACAAATTTTTCTAAAGAGGGGGTAGAGGATGAGTTTTCCAATAAAGTTGAATTCTTCGGAAAAAAGGATGTGGAACCGGAGGATAAGTTAAAAGAGAGTAAATTGGCACTGGTATGAGTAAAAAATATTGTCTAATTAAAAAAGAGAGTTTGTCCAAAAATAGAGGAGTTAACCCTGCCTGGTCACCTGATGGCAAAAAGATCGCTTATTCCTCAAGATATGTTAGATATGGGTTATGTTGGCCCATCTCCACGCTTTGCCATTTATGTAATAGATGTTGATAGTGGTGATATAAGGCAACTGACAAATGATGGTATCAGACCTTGTTGGTCTCCTGATGGAGGAAAGATTGTTTTTGAAAAATATTGGGGGAATGGAATTCTGGTAATGGATGCTGATGGTAAAAATAAAAGATGGATCGCTCCCAGAAGCGCGCGGGATCTTACTCGTTTTAGAACAGGTAAAATAGTTGACCTTTATATGTGGCCAGATTGGCGATAAAGGAATATGGATAATTTGGAATTATTAAAAAAAGGATTAGCAGCTTTAATGATGGCAGTAGGAATAATTGTTGGTATAGGCACCTTTCCAAGAGCTGTTACGCAAACGATACTTATTCCTTTTCTTATGCCTATATGTGGAGTTAAGTTTGGCATTATATTTTTAATTTTCCAGATTGGATACTGTTATCTTT
Organism: uncultured Planctomycetia bacterium; assembly: GCA_964515205.1. Taxonomy (GTDB): domain Bacteria; phylum Omnitrophota; class Gorgyraeia; order Duberdicusellales; family 4484-171; genus CAZBLX01. The sequence continues at coordinate 15,286 of CAZESF010000010.1, read as the reverse complement.
TAGATATAAAGAAAGGATTTTTCTGGATAATAGGTTTTTTTATACCCGGAGCTATTTTAGGAACCTTAAACGCACTATTGTGGGGTGGAAATGTTTTAAGAGCCTTCCTTGTTATGGGTGCCTGTGTAAGTGCTGTAGCTCTTGGTTTTGGTGTTTTTGGAGGAAAATTGTGAGCATTTCCATCTTAGGGTGGAAATGACATAGGAAAAGAAGGCGTTAAAGCATTTGTTCTACCACTTGAGAAGACTACATAAAATAAGGAAACTATGCTTAATTATTTTAAATCCTTCAATCCTCACCAAACAAAAGTAGTATCAGAAGCAACCGGGAACTGGTATTGGCTGGCAGACCTTTTAGAATCAGCCAACTTAACCCATATATTAGCCCATTCTTATAAAACAAGGATAATTGCTGAAAGTAAGATAAAGACTGATTCTATAAGTAGCTTTACCTTAGCCCAATTATTAAGAGCAGGACTTATCCCTCAGAGTTACTTAGCTAGCAAAAAGACAAGGTCTCTAAGAGAGCTATTAAGATACAGAATTTCCTTAGTTAAGGTAAGGAGTTCTTTAAAATGCCGGATTCACTCTATATTAGATAGAGAAGGAATAGATACCCCTAAATTATCTGATTTATTTGGCAGGAAAGGAAACAAATGCTTAAGATGGGCATTAACTGAAGCATCCCAGAAAGCAATCATAAAAGATTCCTATTTAAAAGCAATCTATGATAAAATCTCTTATAAAAAAGGAAAACAAAAAGCAAAAGTAGCAGTTGCCAATAAATTAGCTCATATTATATGGGGTGTATTAAAATATAAACAACCTTATAGACCTAAAAAAAGATTAATAATGTATTCATGCCTCAGGCAACCGATGATTCTTCTGGGCCAGAAGAGCCCGACAATGTGTGAGTGGGAAGCCCAGGGCCGAATCAATAGACCGTGGCCATAACAAGGCCGAAGAGATGAATGGTTTAAATACCATAAAAAGAGAATAAAAAATAGAGAAACAAAATTAAATTTTTTATTGACAAAAGGTAGGTTTTCAAAGATGAAAGCAATAGTATTGTTATCAGGGGGATTGGACAGTATTTTAGCTTCTAAGATTATTTTGGAGCAGGAAATTGAAGTTATAGCGGTTAATTTCTTAACTGTATTTTGCGCCTCTACTTCTAAGAAAAGTTCCTGTCTTGCAAGTAAATCTGCTGCTCAAAAATTAGGAATTAAACTTAAAGTATTTGAAGTGAGTAAAGAATATCTAAATATAGTTAAGAATCCAAGGCATGGCTATGGTTCTAATTTAAACCCCTGTATTGATTGCAGGATATTTATGTTTAAGAAAGCAGGCGAGTTCATGAGACAAGTCGGGGCTAAATTTTTAATCACAGGAGAAGTATTGGGAGAAAGACCTATGTCTCAAAGGAAAGAAGCAATGAAAATAATAGAAAAAGAAAGTGGTTTAGAAGGTTTAATTTTGAGACCTCTTTCTGCAAAATTATTAGAACCTACTATTCCAGAAAGAAAGGGTTGGGTTGATAGGAAGAAATTGTTAGCTATAAAAGGAAGATCACGTAAACCTCAGATTCAATTAGCAGAAAAACTTAATATCTCTGATTATCCTCATCCTTCAGGTGGTTGTCTTTTAACCGATCCTGGTTTTGCTAAAAGGATGAAGGATTTAATGAAGTTTAAACCAGAATTTGATGTAAATGATGTAAAACTTTTAAAAACAGGCAGATATTTTCGTTTAAGTAAAAATGCAATTCTTGTTGTTGGTAGGAATAATGAAGAAAATGAGAGATTATTAAAATTGGCTAAGGAGAAAGATTTATATTTTTATCCTTTAAAAGTAAAAGGACCTATTGGAATAGGACGGGGTGATTTTGATGAAAAGGATATCTTTACTTCGGCAGGGATAATTGCAAGATATTGTGATGGAAATTTAGTTCAAGAATTGGAAATTGGCTATAGAGTTATTTCAGATAATAAAACCTCTCAATTGTCAGTTTTACCTTTTAGCCAGCAAGAATTGGAAACCTTAAGGATTTGAAAAAACTGAAAAATTGAAGCTTTCTCGAATTTTGTGCAATTTTGCAAACTATTTCTATATCCCTTAGCCAACTCTGTAGGTCAAATGGGTTTAAAATTTATTATAGTAATTATTCTTAACATTTGTTATTTAACTACATTTTTTCTTCCAAAGGTTGACGAAAAGCAGGCTTTCTAATATAATAAATTCCTATGCCTCAAGAATTAATTTATAAACGTGTATTTTGTCTGTGTGGACATGCTCAGAGTGGTAAGACTTCACTTTCTGAGGCTATTCTTTATCATTGTGGGGTAACTACTCGCTTAGGAAGAGTTGAAGAAGGTACCACAGTAAGTGATTATGAGGAGGATGAAAAAGAAAGAAAAAGTTCAATAAATTTAGCTGTTTTAGAGGCAAAGTATAAAAATTACCATTTGCAGTTTATTGATACTCCTGGTTATTTAGATTTCATTGGAGAAGTTGTCAGTGGGTTGAAGGCTTCTGATTTTGCTATAATTGTTGTTGATGCCACAAGTGGAGTTGAAGTAGGGACAGAGAAAGCCTGGGAGCTTATTCACAAAGAAAATTTACCCTGTCTTTTTTTTATAAATAAATTAGATAAAGAAAATACTTCCTATGAAAAAACGTTTGCTCAGATAAGAGAACTTCTTACCAAAAAGGCAGTTTCTTTCTGCTCTTTATCCGATCAGAATATTAATATTTTAAAGGAAAAAGATAAAGATAAATCACTTTTTAACCAGATTGTGGAAACAGTTGCTGAAAGCGATGATACTTTGCTGGAGAAATATCTTGAAGGAGAAACATTAACCGAAGAAGAGTTAAAAGTTGCTTTAAAAAAAGCAATACTGAAAGGGGAATTATTTCCTGTTGTAGGAGGAGTAGCGATAGAAAAGAAGGGAATAGAGGTTTTGTTAGAGGTAATTTCTGAGGTAATGCCTGATCCTTCCTCAATTGTGCGTGAAGCAGAGACAGATAATGGAAAGATTAAGATTGAGCCGAAAATTGAAGATCCTTTATGTGCACAGGTATTTAAGACAATAATTGACCCTTATGTAGGACAACTGAATATTTTTCGTGTGTTTTCAGGAAAGATTGTTTCTAATTCTGAGGTTTTCAATGCTAATAAAAAGATAAAAGAAAAAATAGGTCAAATCTATACCATTTTAGGCAAACAACAGATTCCTCAAGAGAAAATTACTGCGGGAGGAATTGGCTGTGTTGCTAAGCTTAAAGATACTCAGACTCAGGATACATTATGTGATTCCTCAAGAATTTGTAGGCTTCCACCGATAGAATTTCCTCCTACTGTTTTTTCTGCCTCTGTAAAACCTAAAACAAGGCAAGATGAAGAAAAGATTTCTACCGCTTTAGCACGTCTTGTATTAGAAGATTCTACATTTAATGTTTCTCGTGATTCTCAAACTAAGGAACTTATAATTTCAGGAATGGGAGAGCTGCATTTAAATGTGATTATTGAAAGAATGAAAAGAAAATATCAAGCCAATGTAGAGCTGGGGACTCCTAAGGTTCCTTATAAAGAGACAATTACCAGATCCGTAAAGGTTCAGGGAAAATATAAAAAACAGACTGGAGGAAGAGGTCAGTACGGCGATGTATGGATTGAAGTAGAACCTTTAGAGAGAGGAAAAGAATTTGAATTTGTAGATAAAATTGTGGGAGGGGCGATTCCCAGAAACTTTATACCCTCAGTAGAGAAAGGAATAAGAAATGCGATGAAAGAAGGAATTCTGGCAGGATTTCCTGTTACTGATATAAAGGTAACCTTATATGATGGTTCTTATCATCCTGTGGATTCCTCTGATATTGCTTTTCAAATTGCTGGTTCTATGGCTTTAAAAAAAGCGTTAGAACAGGCTGGATCAGTTTTACTTGAGCCAATAATGAATGTGGAGATAACCGTTCCTGAAGAATTTATGGGACAGATTACCGGAGATATAAATGCACGACGAGGAAGAGTATTGGGAATGGAAGCAAAAGGAAAAAATCAGGTAATTAAGGCTCAGATTCCTTTAGCAGAGATGTTTAAATATGCCTCTGACCTGCGTTCGGTTACTGGAGGAAGAGGAAGTTATACAATGAGTTTCTCACATTATGAGATTGTTCCCCAGCGAATTGTTTCTTCTATTGTTGAGAAAGCAAAAAGAGAGAAAGAGAAAAGTTAGTGAAGATTTTTACTTTCCAAGACTCTCTTTTAGGTAAAAAAGAATATAAAGATATTCGTTTAGAAAAATTAAGAGAAAAGTTTAAATCAGCAAAAGTTAGTTTTTATCGAGCAGAATTTACTAACGAAGATATTTTTTCCTGTGATTGTGTTTTGATAAGGAAAGATAAACTCTTGGATTTAATTATTGAAGATATGGAGAAGATAGAATCTTTATGGGGAAGGGTTGAAGAAAAAATTTTAAAGAAAGTTTACCAGACTCTTGAGGAAGGGAAGCCTTTAGCAGGTAATTTAACTGAAGAAGAGATAAATCAGCTGAAGAATTATAATCTTGTTACTTTGAAACCAATTGTGTTTTTTAAAGAAAAATTTTTATGGGAGGATATTTTTAAAGCTATGCATTTGATATTTTTCTTCACAGCAAATAAAAATGAGGCTAAGGCTTATTGTGTAAAAGAGGGAACAGATATAGTAAGTTGTGCTGCCAAAATCCATACTGATTTGGCAAAAGGTTTTATACGCGGCGAAGTTTTTAATTGTCAAGATTTGGATAAATTTTCAAATATTGAGGAAGCAAAAAGTAGAGGATTTTTAAAAATAGTGGGGAGAGGCTATATTGTTAATGATGGAGATGTTATTAATATAAAATTTAAAGTTTAATGCTTAAAGTAAGAAGAGCCTTAATCAGTGTTTGGGATAAAAAAGGAATAATTGAATTTGCACGCAATTTACAAAAATTAAATATAGAGATTATCTCAACAGGAAAAACAGCCTCTTTGTTTAAAAAAAGTGGAATAAAAGTAACTAAAGTATCTGATTTAACCTCCTTTCCCGAAATTCTTTCTGGAAGAGTAAAAACCTTACATCCTAAAATTTTTGGCGCAGTTTTGGCTAACAAAAGGCATCCTTTACATATGGAAGAGTTAGAAAATTTAGATATTGAACCTATAGATATGGTGGTAGTAAATTTTTATCCTTTTAAAAAAAAGATGAGAGAAGGTTTAAGTTTAGATGTAATGTTGGAATATATAGATATTGGGGGGCCGGCGCTTCTACGTGCCGGAGCAAAGAATTTTAAAAACGTTGCCTGTATTAGTAGTCCATCACAATATAAAAAAATTATAGAGGAGTTGAAAAAAAATAGGGGGGGGTTAACTGATGAGACCCTTAAAAAATTAGCTATTGAAGTTTTTCGCCGCACTCAAGAATATGATACTTATATTTATAATTTCCTTATAGGAAAAGAAGTAATCATTTGGGGATTGGAGAAATTACTAACTTTAAGATACGGAGAGAATCCTCATCAAGAAGCCAATCTTTATAAATTGATTAGGCAGTCTACTTTAAATTTTAAGCAGATTCAAGGGAAAACTTTATCTTTTAATAATTTTTTAGATTTAGATACAGCAATAACATTAGCTAAAGAGTTTAATTCCCCTTGCAGTGTGCTTGTAAAACATGTCTCACCCTGTGGAGTAGCGACAGATAAAAAATTATCATCAGCTTTTCTTAAAGCGTTTAAAGCAGATACTATCTCAAGTTTTGGGGCAATAGTAGGAGTGAATAGAAAGGTTGATGGAAGAACGGCAAAGTATATTCTAAAAAGTGGTTTTAAAGAATGCATTATTGCTCCTGATTTTTCTAAAGAAGCACTAAAGTTATTTTCTCAGAAAAGGAATATGCGTTTGATTCAGATAGAAGATAATCAAAAAATAAACTTATCTGATATTAAAAAGACAGTTTTTGGCTATCTTATTCAGAAAGAGAAAAAAACAGAGAAAAACTGGCAGGTGGTGACAAAAAAGAAGCCCACAGAAAGAGAATGGGAGGATTTAAAATTTGCCTGGTGTGTAGTAAAGTATGTAAAATCAAATGCCATTGTTATAGCAAAAAATAGAGTTAGCTTAGGTATAGCTGGAGGACAGCCTTCTCGGGTAGGAGCAGTAAGAATTGCTTTAGAGAATGCAGGAAAAAAAAGAGGAATGGTTTTAGCCTCAGATGGTTTTTTCCCTTTTCCTGATTCTATTGAGTTGGCAAAAGAATATGGAGTGAAAGCAATAATTCAGCCAGGAGGTTCAATAAGAGATAAAGAAATAATTAAGCTTTGTGATCAGTATAGAATCTCTATGATCTTTACAGGAGAAAGAGTTTTTCGCCATTAATCATCTTTCCTTCTTAATTCATGCTTAAAAATTATCAAGAGGTAAAAAAATATTTGGATTCTTTTATTAATTATGAGAAAAAAAGAAGTTTTTCTTATTCTCGTTGTTTAAGATTGGAAAGGGTTAAAGCTTTAATGGAAAAATTAGAAATTCCTTATTCTCAATTTAAAGTGATTCATATTGCAGGAACAAAAGGAAAGGGATCAGTGGCAACATTTTGTGCTTATATTTTGGCTGTTTCGGGCTTTAAAGTAGGACTTTTTACCTCTCCTCATTTTTTTGATATGCGGGAGAGAATAAAGATTTTAAAAAAGAAAAAAGAGAAAGTAGAAGAATTTGTGATACCAAGAAATAATTTAAAAAATATTTTAAATGAGATGTATCCGGTATTGGAGGATTTTAGAGAAACAAAGCTGGGAAGAATTACTTTTTTTGAAGTTTATACAGCAATAGCTTTTAGGTATTTTTCCCAAAAAAATGTTGATTTTGTTGTGCTGGAAACAGGATTGGGGGGGAGGTTAGATGCCACCAATATCGTTATCCCTTCAGTTACCATTCTTACTCATATTGATTATGACCATACAGATAAATTAGGAAAGACATTGAAAAAAATAGCTTATGAGAAAGCAGGTATTATAAAAAGAAAAATTCCTGTAATCTCAAGCTTTCAGAGAAGAAGTGTTGAAAAGGTTTTGAAAGAAAGAGCAAAGAAAAAGAAAGCAGAATTATTTATGTTGAAGAAAGAATTTGGATTTAGCAATGTCTGTTTAAGGAAAGATTATACTCTTTTTGATTTCTGGTTTAATGATTTTTCTTTAAAAGATATAAAAATAATTATGAAAGGAAAGTATCAAGTGGAAAATGCCTGCTTAGCTTTGGCAAGTTTGTATATTTTAGAAAAAAGGAAGATTTTAAAAAAAGTGTATTTTAAGGAAGGATTAAAAGAAGCTTTTCTTGAAGGAAGATTTGAAATTGTAAGAGAAAAACCTTTAATTATTTTAGATGTAGCCCATAATCCTTCTTCTTTTCAAATTCTAAAAGAAACTCTTTCTCTTTATTTTCCAAAAAAGAGAATAATTCTTATATTTGCAAGTTCTTCTGATAAACCAGCAGAAAAAATGATAAAAAAAATAAAAACAAAAAAAATAATTCTCACCTCTTTTTCTAATCCTCGCAGTTTTTCTCCAGAAGAATTATATAAAAAAATAAAGAAAGAGGAAGTAGAATTAGTAAATCCTTCTTGGAGGGCATTAAAAAAAGCATTGAATTATTGCAAAAAGAATGATTTAATCTTGATTACTGGTTCTTTTTATCTTGTTGCTGAGATTAAAAAAACTCTCAAATATGGATTTAATTAAGTTAAAAGATTATAGAAGAGAAGATACAATTGCGGCAATCGCTACTTATCCAGCAAAATCTGCTTTAGGAGTAATAAAAATTTCAGGAGGAAAAGCTTTAGATATTGTTTCTAAAATATTTCATCCGGCTAAAAAGAAAGATATACGAAAAGTTAAATCTTATACGTTACATTATGGATGGATTGTCAGCCCTTCTAGAAAAGATGAAGTAATTGATGAAGTTTTGGTTAGCGTTATGCGTGCCCCTTTCTCCTATACTCGGGAAGATGTAGTAGAAATTTCTTCTCATGGAGGACTTTTGGTTTTAAATAAGATTCTGGAATTAGTTCTACAAGAAGGAGCACGTTTAGCAAAACCAGGAGAATTCAGTTGGCGTGCTTTTATAAATGGAAGAATTGATCTTCTTCAAGCACAGAGTATTTTAGATATAGTTGAGGCAAAGACAGAAAAAGCTCTTTTCGGAGCTTTACGTCAGCTTAAAGGAGAGGTTTCATCTTTTTTTAATAATTTAAAAGAAAGAATAAAAGATATTTATTCAGAAACACAGGCAGTTATAGAGTTTCCTGAGGAAGAAATAGAGATTGATTTGAAAGAGTTTAAAAAAGAGTTGGAAAAAATAAAAAAAGAAATAGAAAAGATTAAGAAGTCTTTTTATTGGGCAAGATTAGTCAGGGAAGGGGTAAATTGTGTAATTTGTGGAAGAACTAATGTGGGGAAATCCACTCTTTTTAATTCTCTTTTAGAAGAGGATATAGCTTTGGTTACAAAAATTGCTGGAACAACAAGAGATGTTATTGGAAAAAGTATAAATATAGAGGGGATTCCTTTAAATATTTATGATACTGCGGGAATTTTGAAAACAAAAAGTCTTATAGATAAAAAAGCAATGGAGAAATCATTTAAAAAAATAGAGGAAGCAGATTTAATTCTTTTTGTTTTTGATTATTCGCGTCGGTTAAGCAAAGAGGATTTTTCCCTTCTTAAAAAAATTAAAAACAAAAAAGTAATTTATGTGATTAATAAGATTGATTTAGAGAAGAGGATAGATTTAAGAAGAATTAGGGATTTTAAACCTCAGATAAAAGTGAGCGCATTGAAAAAAATAGGATTGGATAAATTAAGAAGAGAAATTGCCAGTTTGGTTAAAGAAAAGGGTGTGGAGAGAGAAAATATGTTTTTTTTAACTCAGTGGCAGAAAGAGATTATTGAAAGAATTGATAAAAAGATAAAGGAAAGTTTTAAATATTTAGATGGGAATTATAGTATAGATTTTGTGAATTTTGCTTTAAGGGAAATTATTGATGAATTGGAGAAACTTGTAGGAGTTTCTTTAGAAGAAGAAGTGTTAGAGGAGATTTTTTCTAAGTTTTGTATTGGGAAATAGGTGGTATAATAATTTATTATGAGAAAGTCAAAAATAGATAAAGAAAAAATCAAAAAAGCAGTAAAATTAATTTTAGAAGCAGTAGGAGCAAATTTAAAAAGAAAAGATATCGCCAAAACTCCTCAGAGAGTAGCGGATATGTTTGAGGAGATTTTAGAAGGTACTTTTTTAAACCCTTATAAAGAATTAGAAGTGATTTTAGAACAGAAACATGACGAAATCATTCTTTTAAAAAATATTCCTCTTTACTCTGTTTGTGAACATCATCTTTTACCTTTTATTGGCAAAGCTCATGTGGCATATATTCCGGATAAAAAAATTACTGGTTTAAGTAAAATAGCACGCGTTGTGGAAATATTTTCTAAAAGATTGCAGGTTCAGGAAAGATTAACTACTGAGATTGCCGATATAATTATGGAGAAATTGAAGCCCAAAGGGGTGATGGTAGTGATTGAGGCAGAACATTTATGTATGACGATGCGGGGAGTTAAAAAACCAGGAACACTTACAACCACTTCTGTAGTACGGGGAATTTTCAGAAAGAACCAGAAAACGCGCCAGGAAGCACTAAATCTTATATTTTCTTCTTAAGCTTCTTCTTCTATCTTTTTTATTTCTTCTTTTTCTTCTAAAGAGAGAACATTTGCTAAATCAATAAGAATAAGCAGGCGGTCATCTAATTTGCCTACCCCTTTAATATATTTTTGTTCTACTTCTGATTCTACAAGTTGTGGTGTTTTTTCTATTTTCTCTAAGGGAAGACGTAAAACTTCAGTTACTTCATCAACAATCATTCCTACAGTATTATCTTCTACCTCTACGACGATGATTCTCGTTTTTTCTGAACGGGGATGAGAAGATAACTCTAACCTTTTTGCCAAATCCATTACTGCCAAAATCTGTCCTCGCAAATTTACTACCCCTTCAATAAATTTGGGAGCACGAGGAATAGGAGTGATAGGGACAAGCCTTACAATTTCTTTTACCTGATGGATGTTTACTCCAAATTCTTCATTCCCAATTTTAAATATTACCAATTGAATTTCTTCTGGAAGAGAATTTAATTTCTCTACCATCCTCCCTCCTTTTTCACAAATATAACAGCTATTTCCTTGAAAGTCAAGGAGTAAAATCAAGGGTAGTTACAATAACAAAATATTAAAAATAATTCAATAAAATGTTAAATTTATAGAAATAACTTACAAAATAAAGCCTTTATTTTAAAACAATAACTTACATATGAATTCATGACCGTGAATTTATGTGTAAATATGTTTAAAGAACCCTTCCTCTTAACTGACATTTTATTTTCAAAAGATTTTGCCAAGTTATAGTATTCAAAATTTAACATCTTGACGTAGTAGTAACAGAAATAAAATTCAAGAAAAAAGCTATTTTCAAGAGAGGTTATTGACTTGATTTGATATAGTTGCTCGGTTAAAATAGAACAAATGGAAGAAAAATTTGAAAGTTTATTTTTGGGGAACAGGCTACCTTTTAAAGGCTTAACACATTCAGTAAAATTTTTTCTTTCTTTAAGAGAAATTTTGAATCATCTCTTTATCTATGCCGATTCCAACTGTGGCAAAACTGTTTTAGCAAAGATAGTTGCTGAAGAGTGTGGGTTGAAGAATATTCCTTCTCTTTTTATTGATATAAAAGGTGATGTTGCTTCCTTAGCTTTTTATTTAGATGAAGGAAAAATAAACTCTTCCTCATATTTTGCTCCTTTTAAAGAAAAATTAAAATTTAATCAAAAACAATTAGAAAAATTTGGATTGAAAGAGGAGTTTATTTTTCAATTAAAAGAAAAAGTGAAAGTGGCAATTTTTACTCCTTATTCTGATGAAAGTATTCCTCTTATTTTTCCTCTACTTCCTGAAATTTCCCAAGAGGATGAAAAATCTAAGTTTTTTTCTGATTTTTTTTCTGATTTGGTAATTAATCATCTTTATCCTCAGAAAGAGTGTAAGGAGGAAAAAGAATTTCTATCTCAGCTTATTACCTTTGCAGGAGGGAAAAAATTTGATTTTAAAAAAAGAGAAGGAATAATTGAATTTCTTGAGATTTTACAAAATTCTCCTCAGGAAATAAAGGTCTTTCTAAATAAGCAAGAGTTTGCTCAAAAATTGGGAAAATTTTTATTAGAGAAAAAGAAGAAAATAAAAGAGATAGGTGCCCCTTTAGATTTAGATTTATTGACGGGAAAACATTTTGGAAATAAAAGCTATATTAGTGTGATAAGTTTTGCTAATTTAGAAGATTTTGATCGAAAGTTTATCCTTTTCCATATAATTTATGAAATCTATAAATGGATGAAAAAAAATAAAGCCTTTTTAAACTTAGTATTTTGTATTGATAAGATAGAGGAGATTAAAGACAAAAAGATTTCTCATCTTTTAGATTTCTTTTTAAAAGAAGCAAAAAATTATGGAGTAAGTTGTCTTTTAGTTGCTAATCAATTTAATGAAGATGACTATGGATGGATAAAAGAATGTGGAATTTGGGCTATAGGAAAGTTAGAAGAGGGAAGAAAAAAGAATTTTTTAGAAAAAGTAAAGAGAATGAATGTAGAGTTTAAAGATATTTCTACTTTACTTGATTTCCCTCAGTTCTGTGAATTTCTTTTAAGATTTCCCCAAGAGGTAATTTTGTTTAAAGAAAGATGGTTGGGCAGTTTCCATCAGGTAATAAAAAGCTCTCTTTATTATTCTTTAATGGAGGAAGAAGTAAAATCTAATTTTCGCGCTTTTTATATAGGAGAAGAAAAAGAAATCCCTTCTACCCAGCAAGTTTTAATTCCTGAAGTTATTTTTGAAAAATTTCAGTTTGGAAAAGAAATAGCACCTTTTGTATTAGATAAAGAACCGGAGGAGGCAATAAAGCTTCTTTTAGAAGAATTAGCAAGAGAAAATGTTTCTCCTTTTGAGATTCAGTTTAAAAATGTCCAGTTGATCATTGCCAGAACCGCAGTAGCTCAATGGAAAGTAGATTTTTTGCATCGTGATCCTTTAGGAAGAGTTACTCAACATATTAAAGAAGAAGGTATTTATTCTAAGGTAAATATTCCTGTAGTTGTAGAAAGAAAAACAAGAGAGAGAGTAGTAAATTTAGTAGATAAAGAAGTATGTCCTCGCTGGGAAGAGATTTCTAAAAAAGCCTCTTTGATTAGACCTGCTTCAGTTAAGATAAATCGCTGGGAGGTATTGAATCATATTAGTGAAAAATTAGGAGTTCGGGTAAGGAATGCTCATATAGTAACAAAAGAAAAAGATATTGCTGTAGGATGGAAGTTTCTTCTGCAGTTTAGAGGAAAAATGCTTGAGGCATTTGTGGATATAATTACTCAAGAAGTAAAGATTAAATATCCTCCACTTAAGAAAGAAGAGATTATAGAAGAGATAAAAAAGGAATATCCTCATTTAAAAATTGATAAAAAGGATATAAAAGAGGGGTTGTTTTTCTATACGATAAGTTATCAAGATAAAGATCAAGTATATGTGCTACGGATAAGTAAAAAATCAGGAAAGATACTGGCAAGAAAAAGGTTGCTTACTGAAAAAAAAGCCTGTCAGATTGCCAAAGGGATAACTCAAGAAGAACCTTTTATGGTAAAAAAAATTAAGGGTGCTTGGCATTTTTATTATTCTTCAGGTTTACTTATAATTATTGATGAGGAGACTGGTGAGACAACTACAAGAGAAATTGTTTCTTCTGATGAAGTAGAAAAATTAGCGTATCAAGAGATATTAAAAATTTTAAGAGAGAAAGAAGGTGAGTTTTCTTTGGTAAGAAAAGAATTTAAAGAAGGAAAATGGCTTTTGAATTTTGTATCTTTCCAGTGGGATATTCGCATAACTATTGATGAAGAAGGGAAAATAACTCACACCTCTCAGTTGCAAAAAGCTTATTGTTTAGAAGAAGCAAAAAAAATGTTGAAAGAATATGGAATTTCAGTCAGTGCTGAGAGAGGAGCCAATAGTTGGAGAAATGGCTGGGAGTTTGATTTTTTATCTCCTTTAGGTTATTTTACTGTAAGAATAACGGATAAAGAAAAAGAACTTTTAAAAAGAAGACTTACTCCTCAAGGAATAGAGCATTTTATTAAATTTAAAATAAAAGGGGAGATTGTCTCTTTAAAAGATAAACAGGCTTTTTGGGAGGTGGTTTTTAAAAAAAATAATAAACTATATTGTTTAGAAGTAGATAAGATTGATAGTAATATAAGGAGTGTGAAAGTAAAGAAGGGAATATTTTGGAAAAAAACAGAAGAGGAAATTTCTTTTTAATCTAATTTTTTATTTCTTCAGTGAATTCTCTTAAACGCTTAATTCCTTCTTTTAAATTCTTTAAAGAGGCGGCATAAGAAATCCTTATATAATTATCTTCGCCAAATGCAATGCCAGGAATTACTGCCAATTTTTTCTCTTCTAATAAAATTTTTGCAAATTCTAATGAATTTTTAATTATTCTTTCTCTGTAAGATTTATTCAAAAAATAAGCAATATTTACAAATATATAAAAAGCCCCTTCAGGTTTTAAGCAACTTAATCCTTTTATTAAATTTATCGCTTCTATCAAATAGTCTCTTCTTTTTTTAAATTCTTTTACTCTTTTTTCTATTATTTTTTTGCTTCTTTTACTTTTTAAGGCAAAAAAAGCTCCTTTCTGAGAGAAAGAGGTTGGGTTTGAGGTAGAATGAGATTGAATTGATGCTATCGCTTTAATAATATTTTCCTCTGCCAGTGCCCAGCCGATTCTGAAACCAGTCATAGAAAAAGTTTTTGATACTCCATTTATAATAATAGTTAATTTTTTCATTTTTTCTGAGAAAGAAGCAATATTTATATGCGCTGTATCATAGATAATTTTCTCATAAATCTCATCAAACAAACAGAAAATGTTGTATTTTGTAAGAATTTTTGCTATCTCTTTCAGTTCTTCTTTCTTATATACCGAGCCAGAAGGGTTAGAAGGAGTATTAAGAATTAAAAGTTTTGTTTTTTTAGTTATTGCTTTTTCTAAATCTTGAGGAGTTATTTTAAAATTATTCTCTTCTTTGGTTTTTACAATCACGGGTGTTCCTTGCGCAATTTTTACCATCTCTGGATAACTTACCCAAAAAGGAGAAGGAATAATTACCTCATCTTTTTTATCTACTAAAGTTAAAATTGCATTAAATATTGCATGTTTTGCTCCACAGGAAACTATTACTTGGGATGATAAATACTTGAGATTATGTTCTTCTTTATATTTTTTACAAATTGCTTCTTTCAATTCTTTTATTCCTGAAGAAGGAGTGTATCTTGTAAAACCATTATCTAAAGCTTTTTTTGTCTCTTCTTTAATAAAATAAGGAGTATCAAAGTCAGGCTCACCTGCTGCCAGATTAATTACATCTTCTCCATTTTTTTCCATCTCCTTTGCTTCCGCGGTAATTGTTAAAGTTAAAGAAGGTGAAATTGAATTTACTCTTGTTGAAAGATTCACCTTTCCTTCCCCTTTATCGAAAAAATTTTGTATAAAAAATGTTGAACTTTTTTATACAACTTTTAGAGACCATAGGACATTTTCCTATTTGATTGAAAGTAATTTTCCATCTGTAATTATATTAAAATATAAAAATTTATCAAGTTTTTAAAGTATTAAATAGATGGGAATAGAAAATGATTTTGTGGAGGTGGCGGGACTTGAACCCGCGTCCTCAAAAGGCTTAAGAGAAAGCTTCTACATGCTTAGCTCCTCTTTTAAATTTTCTCTTTAGTCCCTCCGAAGGAGCAGGAGAGACTAAAGATAGCCTTCTTGAATCTCGAGATAAACCCCGAAGGCAAGGGTTTATCTCCAGCCTCATAAACTAACTCCTAACTCCAGCTGAGGCAACCGGAGTTAAGAGCCCTGCTTAACAAACTGCATAAGCAGGAGTGGTTGCGTAGGCGTTTGCAGCTCTTTTTTGTAGGCCTCTTACAGCTGGCCTACCCGCTGGCATGCAGCTTTCTCTCTACCTTTTGAGTCGAATCCCTTACACCCCCTTTCAGAGAACGAGCATTTAAAAGATAACATAAATTGCTATTTTTTGCAACATCTTTATTTTGGACATAGTGTCAAGAAAATTGTGGACTTTTTAATTCGATACTGCACTCATTCACTAA
>CAZESF010000009.1:0-16159 GCA_964515205.1 uncultured Planctomycetia bacterium | reverse complement strand
TTATCTCCTTAGGAGGTTTAGCGTTAGGAGTGGGAATGATGGTAGATAATGCTATCGTTGTTTTAGAATCTATCTTTGTTAATCCTCTCTCTGATTTAAGAAAAAGAATAGTTGAAGGAACAAAAGAGGTAGGGGCTGCAATTGTAGGTTCAACATTAACTACTATCTGTGTATTTCTACCAATGATATTTGTTGTAGGAATCGCCGGACAACTATTTAAACAACTCTCTTTTGCTGTAATCTTCTCTCTACTTGCTTCTTTAATGACCGCAATTACACTTCTTCCTACTTTGATCTTTATAAAAAAAGCAATTCCTCCACAAAGGAAAGAAATCTCTTTAAATTTCTGGCAAAAAATCTTTTCTTTCTTCTTCAAACACAAAATCATTGTTCTTATCTCTGTTTTTGCTCTTTTTCTGGTAAGTATAAAGATATTTATGAACTTAGATAAGGAATTTTTACCCAAGGCTGACTATCATGCTTTCACAATTAAAGTAGATGCTCCTGCAGGAACTCCCTTAGAAGAAACGGATAGAATCTGCAGGGAGATAGAAGTAAAAATTCTTAAGATACCAGAGATTGAAGAAGTAAGTGTAAATATTGGTTCTTCATCAGAGAAACCTGAAGAGAAAGCAATTCAATCTCAGGGACTAAATCAAGCTCAGATTTTCGTAAAGCTGAACCCTCGTGTCTCTACAAAGAAATTAATTAAAGAGTTAAGGGAAAAATTGAAATATCTAAAAGATAAAGGCATTACTTTAAACTTTCTTGCCCAAGAAAGTTTTCTTAAAGAAATCTTTGCCCAAGAAGCTCCTTTTATCTTAGAAATAAAAGGAGCAAAAATAGATAAACTTAAAAAGATTGGAAAAATACTTTATGAAAAATTAGAAAAATTACCTTTCTTATATAATCTGAAGTTGGATATTCCTCCCTCTCGACCAGAAATAAAAACAGAAGTCCTAAAAGATAAAGCTCTTCTTTATAGCATCAATACACAGATAATTGCTGATACTTTAGAGACATCAATTAAAGGAAGAGTTCCTACAAGATTTAAAGAAAAAGGAGAAGAATACGATATAAGAGTAAGACTAAGAAAAGAAGATAGAGACGATATCGAGAAACTGAAAAGATTGTTAATTCATGGGATTTTTCAAGATAAAAAAATAAATGTTCCTTTAATGGAAGTAGCTAATATTAAAAAAGGATTAGGTCCTATAGAAATAAAAAGAAAAAATGCTCAAAGGTGTATTTTACTTAGTGCCAGTATTTATAAGAAACCATTAAGTAAAGTAATTGAAGAAGTTAATAAAATAATACAAAAAATAAAACTTCCTAAAGGTTACGAAATCTCTATTTCAGGAGAAGGGAAAAAAATGGCAGAATCTTTTAATTCTTTAAGATTCGCCCTCCTTCTCTCTTTAATCCTGGTTTTTATGCTCCTTGCTTCAGAATTTGAATCCTTATGGCAACCTTTTATTATCTTTATCACTGTGCCTCTTTCTTTAATTGGAGTTTCCTTTATTCTTTTTCTTGCTCATACTCCTCTCAATGTTGTCAGTTTTTTAGGATTAATTATGCTGGGAGGAATTGTAGTTAACAATGGGATAGTTCTTGTAGACTATATAAATTTTTTACGCAGAGAAAAAAGGATAAAAGACCTTATAGAAGTTTTAAAAATAGCAAGCACAAGAAGAATCCGTCCTATCCTTATGACTTCTCTAACTACAATCTTAGGACTGCTCCCTCTCAGTTTGGGAATTGGTGAGGCTCAACTTATGCAGTCTCTGGGAATAGTTACTATTGGAGGACTTCTTTCCTCCACTTTTCTTACCCCTGTAGTTTTGCCTATTATTTACTACTACTTTGAGAAAGCTTTTGCTTTTCTAAGAAAAAGTAAGACTTCTGAGAAGGGAAAAATAATCTCAGAAACTGAAAAGGTTTCTCAAGAAAAGAAAGAAACAAAATCCTTACTGAATTCTCGCCAACAGAAACTTTTAGTTTACCTAAAAGAACATAAAAAAATTACACGTGCTCAATATATTAAAGCCTTTAATGTCTCCACTTCTACAGCAGCAAGAGACTTAAAGAAATTGCTTGATTTAGGATTAATTGAAGCTAAAGGTCCTCTGGGGCCAGGAAGAGAATATTATTTAAAAGAAAAAAATGAGCCTTCCTAAGTTTTCCTTAAATAGACCCATCAGTATCAGCATGATTTTTGCTGGAATCTTCATCTTAGGAATTATCTCTCTCCACAATCTTCCCATAGAACTTATGCCTAATATAAATTTAGGAAGAATCACTATCACTACTTATGTAAGAGGAGGTATGCCCTCCTCAGATGTAGAAGAAAGAATAACTAAAGTTTTAGAGAATGCTTTAAGTGATGTTTCTCGTCTAAAAAACATCATAACTATTTCTAAAGAGGCTGAATCCACAGTAGCTTTAGAGTTTTATCCGGAAACCAATATGAACTATGCTTTTTTAGAAGTAAGAGAAAGATTAGCTAAAATTAGGGATAAATTACCTAAGGAAGCTGAACGCCCTATAATTTTCCAATACAGTTACGGAGAGCTCCCTATAATAAGTATAACCTTTCTATCAGAAAAATTTACTCCCGAAGACTTAAGAAAAATTGCTGAAGTAGTAAAAGAAAGGTTCTTAAGAGTAGAAGGAGTAGCGCGAGTAGAAACTGTAGGGGGGAGAGAAGAAAAAATACTTATTGAATTAGATAAAAACAGATTGCTTTCCTATGGACTTCCTTTGGAATGGATACTAAATACCTTAGAAAAAAATAATATAAACTTGGTAGGAGGAAAAATTCAGTTAAAAAATAAAAATTATTTAATAAGATGTGTAGGGCAATTTTCTAATCTTGATGAAATAAGAAATTTAGGAGTTGCTGTAACTGAAGAAGGCAGTATTATCCGACTGAAAGATGTCGCTACAGTAGAAAAAGGATATTTAGAACCAAGAGAGCTTGCCCGTCTCAATATAGAACCCGCAGTAACTTTATATATTTTTAAAAAAAGCCTCAGTAATACTTTAAAAGTATGCCAAGATGTTGAAAAAATTGCCCAAAAATTAAATAAGGAATTAGGCAAGGACATAAAGGTTATTGTTTCTTTCGATCAGGGGGAATTTATAGAAAAGGCAATTAAAAGATTAAAGTATTCTCTTCTTATAGGAGGAATTTTAGCAATTCTTGCGCTCTTCTTTTTCTTGCAAGGAAGATTTTCTATAATCTCCATTATCTCTTTAAGTCTTCCTTTCTCCATATTTTTTGCCTTTATCTTTATGTATTTTTCCAAAATTTCCCTAAACAGCATGACTCTGGCAGGATTGTGTTTGGGGGCAGGTATGCTTCTTGACTCAAGTATAGTTGTCTCAGAAAATATTTTAAGAAGAAAGGAAAAAGAATATGGTTTATCTAAAGAAAAAACTATACAATCTGCAGAAGAAGTAACTTTTGCTATTTTAGCTTCTCTTCTTACTACGATAATTGTCCTTCTGCCTTTTATTTTTGTCAATAAAGAGACACAAAAACTTTACAGTGGGTTTTTCTTAAGTATAACTTATTCTCTTATCGGCAGTGTACTTATTGCACTTTCTTTAGTGCCTTGTCTTTCTTATTTATTCTTAAAAAAAGAAAAATCTTCTCTCTCAGAAGAAAAAAGAACTTCTTTCTGGGATAACTTCAGAGGAAAATATAGAAAACTTCTGGAGAAAGTATTGGCTTTTCGTTATTTGGTAGTCGTATTTGTTATCATAGGAATTTTTTACTCTGTGGGTCTCTTTCAAAAATTGGATAAAGAATTTATTGGTATTCCTACACAGGACAAATTTACAATATTTATAGAACTTCCCACAGGAACTCGATTAGATATCACTGACAAAATAGTAAAAAGAGTAGAAAAATTGTTAGAAAAATACAGAGCTCAGGGGGAAATAAAACAATATACTACCCGCATAGAGCCTTATTCGGCAAGAATCTATGTAGAAATGGCTCCTTTAGAGAAAAGGAAGTTAGATACTACTGAGCTCATCTCTCTTTTAAGAAAAGAAACAGATAAGTTAAGTCCTGCTTTCATCTATTATGAAGAACCACAAACTACTGCCAGTAAAGAGATATTAATTGAAATTTATGGCTATGACTATGAAATTTTAAAAGGCTTGGCTAAAGAAGTGGCCGGTTATATGAGAAATATTCCTGGATTAACAGATATTAAACTAAGAATGAAAGAGGGAGCTCCTGAAGTGAAAATTATCTTGGATAAAGAAAAAATGCGTCTTTTGGGATTAGATACCCAAATGGTAGCTACCAAACTGCATGGAAAACTGAGAGGATTAATTCCCACAAGATTTCGTCCCCTTCAAGAAGCTTATGTGAATGTAAAAAGAGAAAGAAAAAAGAAAGAGTTGCCTTTATCTTTATACTCTCAATACGCTAAAGAAATAGAGATAATTACTCGTCTACAGAAAAAATTTAGAGAAAAATTTGAAGATATAGAAAGGACAGTTATCATTACTCCTCGAGGAGCAAAAGTTTATCTTTATCAAATAGCTAAATTTAAAATAGATATAGGACCATCTCAGATCTGGAGAAAGAATAAAAAAAGAATGGTTCAAGTCAGTGCAAATAGAGGACAGCTTCCCTTAGGAAGAGTGGCAGAAAAAATTGAAAGTTATATAAAAAATATTAAATTCCCTGAAGGATATTCCTGGGACTTTGGAGAAAATTATAAAAAGATGATACGTAATCAGAAAGAATTAAGATGGGCACTTCTTTTAGCAATTATTCTTGTTTATCTTGTCTTAGCCTCCTTTTTTGAAAATCTCCTTCAACCTTTCATTATCTTAAGTAGTGTCCCTTTAGCTTTTGTAGGTAGTCTGACTGCTCTTTATTTAGAGAAACAACCTGTAGGGATAGGTGTTTTGATTGGATTGATATTTCTTACCGGAATTGTAGTAAATAATGCTATAATCCTTGTTGATGCTATAAATAAATCAAGAAGAACATTCTCTTTAAAAGAAAGTATTCTGATGGCTTCTTCTTTCAGATTAAGACCAATCCTTATGACTACCTCAACTACAGTTCTTTCCTTTCTTCCTCTACTTATTTTTAAAACTGAAGCGTCTAATTTATGGAGCCCTTTAGCCTCAACTATTATCTGGGGATTATCTATCTCCTGTATCTTTACTCTTTTTGTTACTCCTTGTCTTTACTTTTTACTTTCCGGAGGTAGAAAATAGAAAAAGATATTAATGAGAGGAGGTATTAATAGTTATAGAAGGATTGTTATTTTTATCATATAAAGTAAGAGTATAAGAAGTAGGCTCAAATATACCAAATAATCCTGCATCTGCCTTTCCTTCTTTCTTCATCTCCTGTATCCATTCATAAAGGGAGGATGCTAATTCTTCATTAAGATCAAAAAGTTCTTTAATCTCCTCCTTACTTAAATTTTTCACTTCACTAAAATATATCCTATCTTCCAAAATACAGATAACTTCCTGTGTCTTTTTATCTATTCTTACCACTTTGTCTATATTTTGAGTATCATCATAAATTCTTACATCGTAAAAATCCATATCAGGATAATCTCTTATCGCTCTTACTATCTTTGAACCTTTATATTCATACCTCCAAATAGCTTCGGTCATACGATTCTCTATATATTTTTCCTCTTCTATTCCAAAATCATTACGATTTCTATAACTGAATTCTGTTAAATCCTCTTCCCGAATTAAACGATGTCTCTTCCAGATTCCTCTTTTTGCCAAATATCCATCCTTATGATAAACCTTATACCATTCCTTGCCAAATTCATCATAAAGAGTATAAAACAAATCAGTAATTTTTTCTCCATCCCAACCTTTTTCTATTCTCCATAAACCTGTTTTTCCAAAAAACTTCCCTTTTACCCAATAAGCAACCAATTTCCCATCCTTTGAACCTATTCTTTCCTCAACAGGTATATTTTTCTCATATTTTTTCCAGACATTATTTACAAAATCATATTCCCAATACTGCCAATTATTCTCATACTCATATTTATATAAAGGTCTCATCAAAGCATCATATCTTACCATTAATTTACCATCCAAACCATACTCTTCCCATCCCACTGTCTCTCCAAACTCATTTTTTATCTCTCTAAGGGGGGAGTGTCCTGTATATTTCCTATAAAGATAAAGACTTCCATCAGAAAGTATCTTTCTGGTATGGGTTTTGGTATTGTTGGCAAAATAAGTTATATCTCCATCCCGGGAAATAAAAAGTTTCTCCTCTCCTTTATGATAAACAATTTTATTCCCTTCTCTATCTGTAATCTCTGCCGGGTAAGGAAGGACAATTTCTGGCTTTTTCCAGTTAAGTTTGTATTTCAAAAGTGCTTGTTCCTGAATCTTATTTTGCACAGGCATTTTATAATAATCATGACGAAAAGAATAAGGATTTAACTTTTCAGAATAAGAAGTAAGAAAAAAGGAAAGGAATATAATTATAAATACAATCTTTTTCATTTTGGAATTCCTGTTAAAAAGAGAGGGGGAAGACCCCCTCTCCCTGTTTTCTATCCACAATTAAAAGTCAAAAGGATGCTCCTCAAATGGACCTTTTCCTAAACCAAGAATCTGAAGGGTAGTACCTTCAGATATTTCTCCTGTAGAAGTTGCTCCATAAAGAGTGAGATTTTCACCTGATTGAGCATACTCATTCAAAATATTTTCAATTTCAGCACGTTCTTCCTCACTAAGCAAGCTTAAATCCAGAATAATGCTCACCTCTTCCCACTCTGTCTTTTCCTCATTAGTCCACACAATCACTTTCATATGCCAGTTGCCTTCATCATCTTGATATACTTGTCCTGTTACCGCAGGATCTCCCCACATTGTATCCCAATCGTAACCTTCGGTTTGAGATAAACCCACTGTTGTAGTATATATAGGTCTACCAAAAACATAGTAAGTATAATCTGTAACGGTATTTGTAGGAATTCCTTTTCCGAGTTGCTTTGTAAGCTCTTTAGGTAAGTGTCTGAAGTGATAACTATTTGCATCTATACGAGAACCTTCTCCTTCTTTCACAAGTTTAAAAGTAATTCCATTAATCTCTATACTTCCTCCTATCCTTAAAGTTCCTTTACATAGAGCTTCATAAAGTTGATGTAAGGTCTCCTCTATCTTCTCTTCACTCATACTACCAAATACTTCATCCCAATAAGGAGATCCTTTCATTGCGTTTTTAAATTCTTCATAATCACTAGAAGAGGAAACATCTCTTTGGACGTAAGTATATAAGAGTTCGTTGTTTCTACCATATACATAATGAGTGGTAGAAACCACTGCCCAATATCCACCACCTTTATTTTCGGTTAACACCACCTTAGTAATATTATTTCCTGCGTAATGATAAGTTAAAGCTTTCACTTTATTGCTATCATTGTTATAAATATCTACCAAAGTTAATCTTCCTTGAGCATCATAGTGAAATTCAGCTCTTTTTGCATACCCATCACCAGCACCAAATCCAAATTCCTTCATTCTCCCTATATCATCAAAGAAAATCGTCCCTTCAGCATCCAAATCTTCTCCTTCAAGTAACATTTGCTGACTTAAACCCTGAGCTAAAGCTAAATTACCTTCTGCTTTTATTATTCTTCCATTATCATTACAGATATAATCTAACTCTGCTTCATTCCAACTCTCATTTTCTTTATCATATACCCATCCTGTGATTTTATCTATTTTCCCATTATCATAATGGGTAGTATTCTGTTTACCATCTACTACATTTCCGTTCTCATCTACCACAGGAGTGTGGGTAGCTACTAATTTTCCATCGCTATCATATTCATAAGTAGTAGTCACTATCTCTGTAGAAGTATAGTCGTCAAATATATCTTCAATATCATCCTTATTCAACTCTCCTCCTCCCTGACTTTCAGGGGCAGAAAGAAATTTTAATATTTGAGCAGCGTTCAACTTATTGATACTATCCACATTCCAAAAATCTTTTAAAGCTTCTTCATAACCATTGTCTTTAATATATTGCCGCAAACCATCCATATCCCATGCTACATAAAGAGCATCTACAGAAGAAATATTTCCATTAGCAAAGTGAGTAACTGTTCCTGTGGCTAAATTAGTAATGGTCTTAAGTGCACCCGAAGCATACTCATAAACAGATGTAACCACTCCTGAAATTAAATTGTTAGCAAAATTTTCAAAAAAATCTACTAAGCTCGCTTTTGCTGATAAACTCACTCCCAAAATTAACCCTACTGCTAAGATTAAACTCAACACTGAACTTTTAAACCTACCCATTCCTTCACCTCCTTTTTATTTTTACCTTACTACTCATAACCTTTTTACTCACTCCAAAACAAAAAAGCCGGGCTGCCTTCTTTTTCGGCAGCCCGGCTATCCTTTTCTTTGAGGACCCGTGGCTTTCCGCCCCCCGCTCTTCCTTTGAAAGGGCAGGGTTTGGCTTTATCGTAAAGAAGTATAAAGTATACTTTTATTATTAATTTTTAAAGAGCTTTTCTAAATTTTCTTTTTCCTTATTTTTTCTCATTTTATCCGTGGCTTCAAGAAGTTATAAATTTATACCATACATAACCCATTTTTTTCAAGTTTTTAAACTAACTTTTGTTTTATCTTCATCCCTTAACTTGACATTTCATCTTTATATCTAATACCGTAACTTAACAAAATCTTTTAAAAATAAAGTGTCAAATTAGGAAGAAAAATTCCTTAAGTGAGAAATATTGTCTAATCAAAGAGGGGATTTTTCCAAAAATAGGGAGTCAACCCACTGGAAGATATAGCTTTTATGAATCTACACATTCTTTTATTGACAGAACCATATGATATTGACCTTGACTTTTTAAGAAATAAGAATAAAATAATTTTACCTGTGGCCCCATCGTCTAGCCCGGTTTAGGATACGTGGTTCTCAGCCACGAGGCACGGGTTCAAATCCCGTTGGGGCTACTTAGAAGTGCGACGGTCAATTATATATTTGCTCTGAGGAAATTTTTTGGCGTATTCCTTTAATTCTGCTCCTCGAAAACTAATTTCAGCTACATGTTGAAATTCTCTATTTACATTATCAGTAATTCCAATTGATATAGTCAAAAATTTAAACTTTCTTTTTTTGCCTGTTCTATCCAATGTCTCAATATAACCCTTTCCTCTATCCTTTTCATCAAAAAATTGGGGAGAAATCTTATCAAATTGATTAATTACCTTTTGTGCAATTATTTCTGCCTTCTCAGGCAAAGTAACAACCACAAAATCATCTCCACCAATATGTCCGATGAAACTGCGAGCACTTTCATATTCTTGTGTAGCTTCCAGAAGAATTCTTGCTAATGTCTTTATAACCTCGTTGCCTCGCTCAAATCCATAGTAATCATTTAAAGCCTTAAAATTATCAATATCCAAATAAAGCACAGCAAATTCTTCCTTATTCTGCATTCTTTTTTCTAACTCTTTCGTAATAGAAACATTTCCTGGAAGTCGAGTTAAAGGATTAGCATCAAGCTGAATATGTGCTCTTCTTATAAGCATTCTTACGCGAGCAAGGAGCTCGGAAGGCGAAAAAGGCTTGACCATATAATCATCAGCACCTGTCTCAAGTCCATATACTTTATCTTCAACTTCTCCTTTTCCTGTAAGCATAAGAATAGGGGTATAAAGAGTGAAAACATCCTGACGCAGAGTCTTACAAATTGATGGTCCATCAATATCGGGAAGGATATAGTCTAAAATTATAAGATCCGGAGGGGTTTTTTTAGCCAAGGAAAGAGCTTCCTTCCCTGTATAAGCTTTTAAAACATTAAACTCATCCTGTAAAGTTACCTCTATAATCTCTACAATATCTTTATCGTCATCAACCACTAATACCTTAGGCTTCTCCATCTTTTAATTTTAAAGTAAAATAAAATGTAGTTCCTTTATTTAACTGTGACTCAACCCCAATTTTCTCTTTATGAATATCAATAATTCTTCTTACCAAAGAAAGACCTAAACCCGCGCCTTTTACTTCTCTATTTACAGGATTATCGGCACGAAAAAATTCATTAAAAATTTTTTCCAAATCTTCCTTGGCGATTCCATATCCGGTATCCGCTACAGATACTACCGCTTTTTCCTTCTTCTTATGACAACTCACCGTTATTTTTCCTCCCGAAGGAGTAAATTTTATTGCATTGTTGATAAGATTTATTAATACTCTTTCTATAAGATGTCTATCCATATATACTTCTAAATATGGAGGTAAATTCAACTCTATCTTTATATTCTTATTATCTATCTGAGGCATTAAAAAATCCACTACATCTTTTATAAGTTTTACCAAATCATGAGGAGCAATTTTTATCTCAACTCTTCTTGATTCAATCCGCGAAATATCCAAAAGAGTATTAACCATACTGACTAATTTATCTACATTTTCATCAATTTTTTTTAATCTTTCTTTTGCAGGAGAAGGAAGTTTTCCAAATTTTTCCGCCACAAGAAGAGAAGAAAATCCTTTTATAGAAGTAAGCGGAGTTCTGAGCTCATGCGAAACAGAAGAGATAAACTCTGACTTCATTTTACTTACTTTTTCCAATTCCTCTAAGGATTTTTTTAATTCAAATGTTTTTTCTTTTATTTTATTTTCTAATTCTTCTCCTGCATGATATGAAGCTTCAAAAGACCGAATATTATCTAAACATTGTCCTAAATACATACAGATAATAGAAAAAATTTCTTTCTCTGCTTCAGTAATTCCTCCAGAAAGAATACATTTGCTAACAAGAAAAATCAATTGAACTCTTGCTTCGCTTATTATCGGACCAGCAAGAAATTCATCAAAAAAAACCTTCTTTCCCTCTTTTTCTATTACACCTGAATTAGAAGATATAATATAATCAGCCGAAGACATTTTTTCTTTTAATATTTCTTTAATCACTAATAGCTCCTCTTGAGAAAAATCAATATTTGCTTTCACTTCTCCTTCAGGATAAGTAATAATTGCTCCTTTTTCAAATCCAATTTCTCTAATTACTTCTTTACTTATTTGAGAAAACAGGCTTTCTCTATCTAAAATATTTAAAGAAGTGGAGATAAATTTTTTTAGAAAAGATAATTTACGAAGTTTGTCCTGGATCTCCTCTTGATAAAGTTTCAATTCTAAATCACTCTTTATAATTAATTTTGCTTGTTCATCCAATTCGTTAAGATTTTCCTCCAAAAACTTAATCTTCTGCTTCAATAATTTATTTTTTCCCCTCAAATACCGTCCATAAACCAAAAAAGTTATTGTAAAACCAAAAAATATAAACAAGAAAAAAATTAATCCTCCCATCTTCTCTCATTAAAAAAACACATCCCTTATTTAAAAGAGAGTAAATGTAAATTGCCTTCTTCAACTATAAATCTTTTAAGATGTGTATCAAAATCTATACAATAATCAGAATAAAATCCTACAAGAGGAACCGAAGGGAGTTTTTTCTTAAGGATAATAATTTCCTCTTTCAATTTTTCCTTTAAAATTTTTTCTCTCAAGAGAGAATCCACAAGAAGCATTACTTTGTAAGAAGAAAACTCCTCAGAAATCCTTTCAATTTCTTTTCGAAAAACTTCTCTTCTTAAAATCATAATATTCCCTCTCTCTCCCTCCTCTACTTCTCCTCGAAATTCAAGAGATTCATCATCTAATACATCTGTTATAGCAATCAACCGATATAAACCATTTCTTTTCACTCCTAAAGGATAAAGATAAAAGAATTTCCTTTCTCTAAAAATATCTATCCTTTCTCCTAAATATTTTCTATAGACACTAAATGCCGGTTTATTATCTATTTCTAAAATAATTCTTCTCTTTTTGTCTATCTTGGTGAAAGTAAAAAATCTTCCCAGAGGAATAAATCCACTAATTTTTTTATGTCTAACTTCTACTTCTTTATCCCATCCTATAAAAGCAACCTTTCCATAAATTTTTTTACCCAAAATCTGGCATATCCTTCCCTCATCCTTAGAAACCACGGTCAAAAATCTCTCATTTCTTCCTAATCCTAACTTTACTCCTATAAGAAAGCTTTGAGGTTCCTCTACTGACAAGAAAGAAAGTATAAAAGAAAAAAAGGGAATATTTCTTGTTAATTTTCGCAAAGAAATTTCCACTTCTTCTTGAGTAGACTCTTTAGAAACTTCAAGATAATATTTTTTAGGAGAAAATAAACCAGCCAAAGCAACAACTCCTTGAGAAAAAACTCTTCCTTCATAAATGATCAAAGGCGTCTCAATACATATTACGTGTAACGGCCTCAGCATATCCGTAATTAAGGAATGAAGATAAGATAGATGATAGTGAGAGGTGAAAAAAGCTATTATAAAATCTATATGTCGAGGCAAGAAAGATTTTATCCTCAATGCAATCTCTCTTATTGTCACTTTCTCATCCAAATTTTCACTAAAAGCTACAGCAAATTCACTCATTTATTTTTTTTCCATAAATATTTTAAACAAATCAATAGGTACCGGTACTACTAATATAGAAGATCTTTCAGAAGAAACTTCTACCAATGTTTGAAGATAGCGCATCTGTAAAGCCATCGGATGATCTTTAAGCATCTGGGCTGCTTCTTTTAATTTATTTGCTGCCTGATACTCGCCTTCGGCAGCAATAACCTTTGCTCTTCTTTCTCGCTCAGCCTCAGCCTGACGAGCCATTGCTCGCCGCATCTCCTCAGGCAAATCAACATGCTTTATCTCCACAACAGATACTTTTATCCCCCATGGGTCAGTCTGTTTATCAATAATCTCCTGTAAGGCAGTATTAATTTTTTCCCGATTAGATAAAAGCTCATCTAATTCTACCTGCCCAATTACACTACGCAAAGTTGTCTGAGAAATCTGTGATGTAGCAAAATCATAATCTTCCACCTCAATTACTGCCTTTACCGGATCCATCACCCGATAATAAACTACCGCATTTACCTTCACAGAAACATTATCCTTAGTAATAATATCTTGAGGGGGAACATCCAAAGTTACTGTGCGCAAAGATAATTTAATCATCTTATCAATAGGATAAAGAACAAAAAATACTCCCGGGCCTTTTGGCTTCTTTAGCACTCTTCCTAAACGAAATATTACTGCTCGCTCATATTCATTTACTATCTTAATACAGCTGAGAACATAAAGAATAACCAAAAACACTAAAATCTTAATCATCTTACCTCCTTTTTCTCACCCATAATCTCAACCCCTCTACCTTCTCTATAATCACCCTCTCCCCTTTATTTATCTTCTCTAAAGAGGTAGCATCCCAAATTTCTGAAGCAATTTTTACCTTTCCATGCTTTTCAATATCCGTTAAAGCCTCTGCCTCTTTTCCAATTAATTCTTCACTGCCAGTGAGAGGTTTTCTTCTCTGAACAGCAATAATTTTTCCTAAAAGAAAAAGACTTAAAAAAGTAAAGAAGGCAATTACAGGTAAAAAATATTTATAAGAGACTTTAATAAGTTGGGGCTGATTAAACATCATAATTGTTCCCAAAAATAAACAGATCGCTCCCCCTAAAGTAAACATTCCAAAGGTAGGAGTAAATGCCTCTATAATAAAAAATATTACTCCTAAAATAATTAAAGCTATTCCTGCATAATTTACAGGAAGAATACTTAAAGCATAGAAAGATAAAATTAAACAAATTAAACCTGCAATTCCGGGAAAGCCAAATCCAGGGTGAGTAACCTCAAAAATAAGGCCTAAAAAACCCAAGGTAAGTAAAAGATAAGCAATATTAGGATTGATAAGGGCATTAAGAAATTTTTCTGAAAAAGAGATATCAACAAACTCTATTTTTGAGTTTTTTGTAGAAAGAGTTATCTCCTTTCCTTTTATTTTTATCTTCCTGCCATCCAGTTTTTTTATCAATTCCTCTAAATTATCCGCTATCAAATCACAAACATTTTTCTTAATCGCTTCATTCTCGGTTAACGAAATGCTTTCCTCTATTGCCTCTTTAATAAATTTTTTTGACCGATTCCTTGCCTCAGCAATATTTTCTGCCCAAGCTAAAATATCCTGCATTATTTTTTCTTTTAATTTCTCATCCAACTGTCCCCAACTACCTTTTCCAATTATAGGATGAGCACTACCCAAATGAGTTGATGAAGCCATCACCAATATATGTGAAGCATAACTTATAAATACTCCAGCAGAGGCCGCTCTTGCTCCCTGAGGAAAAATATAGGTTACCACAGGAGTGGACGTGTTAAGTAAAAGTTTTACAATTTTCCGTGTAGATTGAAGAAGTCCTCCGGGGGTATCCAGCTGGATGATTAAAATACTATCCTCTTCCTCTGCTAATTTAAGAACACGTTTAATATATTCATATGTAGGAGGACCAATTATACAATCTTCAATTTTGATTACCTTTATATCCTGAGAGTGTAAAAAGAAAAAAGAAGAAGAAAATAAAAAAAATAAGAAAATTCTTCTCATCAATCAAAAATCACTGTTTTATTATTATACACCAAAATTTTCCTCTCTAAATGCCACTTAACTGCTCTTGATAAAACTATCTTCTCTAAATCTTCCCCTTTCCTTTTTAAATCTTCTAAAGAATCCCGATGTGTAACCCTTACCACATCCTGTTCAATAATGGGGCCGGCATCTAATTCTTTTGTGACATAGTGAGAAGTAGCACCAATAATTTTTACTCCTCGCTCATATGCCTGCTTGTAAGGATTTCTTCCTACAAATGCAGGTAAAAATGAATGATGAATATTTATAATTTGATCAGGAAATTCATTAACAAATTTTTCGGATAAAATTCGGTCATAACGCGCAAGAACTATCAACTCAATATTTTCTTTTTTTAATAAAACTAATTCTTTTTTCTCTTGTTCCAATCTATTCTCTTTATTTATAGGAAATTCAAAAAAATTTATACCAAAACGAGAAACCAATTTTTGTGCATAAGGGTAATTGCTAATTACCAAGGGAATTTGACACTTAAATTGATTGCTTTGATAACGATACAATAAATCATAAAGACAATGCAGGTGGCGTGAGACAAATATTGCCATGCGGGAAATTTGGGAAGAAAAATAAAGCTTCCAATTCATAAAAAATTTTTCTGCTATAGGAGTAAACTCCTCAGCAATTTTTTCTTGAGGAATATTAAAATCTTTCAAAGACCACTCAATGCGCATAAAAAAAGTATTTGTCTGAGAATCTATATGTTGATCTGCATGCTCAATATTACCCCCATTCTGATAAATAAAATTAGTAACTGTAGCTACAATACCTTTTCTATCAGGGCAAGAAATTAAAAGAATTGCGTTCTCCATCTAATTCCTTCCGCAATTTGTACAACTTTTTTCTGACAATTTGAACAAGTTGAATTTCTACTCATCCCCTTCCCAAAATTTATTTTAAAAAATCTCCGGGCTTTTTCAATTTCTGAAGAACCGCGAGAGGGACACACCAACTTGAGCTTATCTTTCCCTACATTTACAAGAAACCCAAAAACAAACTGATACTTTCTACATTGATAACTATACAAAGACATCCTTCTATTTTATCATAATATTATAAGCAGTAAATTGATTATCTTTTCAACCTCAATTCTATCTGAACATTTTGAGGAAGTCGAGTAAGAAGATTTTCTCTTAAATCTTCATAGTTTTCAACTCCCTTAAAAAGGATGGAACATTTTTTCTTTTTCCCATATATCTTCAGATGGGAAAATTTAAGAGAAATAGGAATAATTATCTCTTTAATTCTTGTTATATCCTGATATTTTAAAACAAGAGGATTTAGCTTTAAAAAATAAGTAGCTCCATTCCAAACCTTTAATTCTTCCTTATCTAATTTGACTGCCTGATTAAAAAATATTAATTCTATACTTACAAGCACTAAAAAACATAAAAGATATGCCCCTAACATTTTAAAATCAAAACCAAAAGTTATTATAGTAGAGATAATAAAAAATATTACCATTAAAATATAAATGATTAAAGATATAACGCAATTGGGTTTATAAATTTTCTCCTCCATCTATCCCCCTTTCTTTAATATATACATTCTTCTTGTTGTTTCTACATTAGTAATTAAAGCCAATATAAATAAAGTAGGAAAAAGTTTATTTACAATTGC
>CAZESF010000008.1:0-17538 GCA_964515205.1 uncultured Planctomycetia bacterium | reverse complement strand
TAGACTTAATGATTCATGATTTAGACCTTATATTGGAACTGGTAAAAAAAAGAGAGATTAAAAGAATTGAAGCGATTGGAGCAAAAGTATTATCTTCCCATTTTGATATTGCCAATGCTCGGATAGTGTTTAAAGAAGGTTTAATTGCTAATCTTGTTGTCTCTCGTATCTCTAAGGAAAAAATGAGAAAACTGCGTATTTTTTCTTCTTCTGACTACATTTCCTTAGACCTTGCCCAGCAAAAAATAGAAATTTATAAAAAGAAAAGAAAGAAAATTCAATATAAATGTTTATCCTGCAAAAATGAGCCTTTAGAAGAAGAATTAAAAGATTTCCTCACTCAAATAAAGAAAAAAAGATTTAATTGGAATTCTTTGGAGAGAGCCTGCCTTGCTTTAAAACTTGCTTTAAAAATCCAAAAAATAATAGAAAAAAAATGAGAAAAATCCTCATTATCGCAGGAGATAAATCAGGAGATTTATTTGCCGGAATATTAGCTCAGAAATTGAAAGAGATTTATCAAGAGAAAATTTCAATCTTTTCCTTAGGTGGAGAAAATTTAAAAAAGCATACTTCTTTTTTATTCAATCTTGTAAATTATGCTGTCTCCGGTTTATGGGAAACATCAAAATACTTAATTAGACTCTATTCTGTTTTAAAAAAAACTATTTTGTGGATTAAAAAGATAAAGCCGGATTTAATTATTCTTGTTGATTTTCCCGAATTCAATTTGCATTTGGCTAAAAAACTTAAAAAGCAATTTAGAATATTTTATTATATCAGTCCTCAAATATGGGCATGGAGAGAAAAAAGAGTAAAGATTATAAAAGAATATATTGAGAAGATGATTGTAATTTTTGAATTTGAAAAAGAATGGTATCTAAAAAGAGGAATTGAGGCTTTTTATTTTGGTCATCCTCTTTTGGATATAATACCTCAAAACTTTGTGCATAATCCACAAAATATCATTACCTTTCTTCCTGGCTCAAGAAAGAATGAATTAAAATCACATCTTCCCTTAACTCTATCTACTTACCAGATTTTGAAAAAAAGATTAAAAAACTATGAGTTTTTAATCCTTCGTCCTCCCAATATTGAAAAATCTTTTTATTTAAAATATGTAGGTCAAAGTATAAAAATTAAACCTTATAACTATCAATCTTTAGCAATTACTCGTTTTATTCTCGCATCTTCTGGAACCGCTACCTTAGAGACAGCAGTATTGGGAATCCCTTTTCTTGTTTTTTACAAAGTAAACCCTTTAACTTTTCTTTTTCTTAAAAAAATGGTCAAGGTAAAATTTATTGGTATGCCTAATATATTAGCTAATAAAAAGATTGTGGAAGAATTCGTACAGAAAGAGGCTAATTCTTATAACTTAGCAGAAAAAACTCTGGAGATTATTGAAAATCCTTCTTTTTATCAAAAAATTAAAAAAGATTTATCCAAAATAAAAGAGTTATTAAAACCTCAAAAAAGTATAGAAAATACAGCTCTTTTTATAGGAAAAGAATTAGAACTTTGACTTTTTTATCTTTAAATAATTATAAATATTAATCACTGCTGCGGGTGTAATTCCTGAAATTCTTAAGGCTTCTCCTAAGGTTTGAGGTCTGAATTTATTTAGCTTTTCTTTTACCTCCTTAGATAAAGAAGGAACTTCATCAAAATTAAGCCAGGAGGGAAGTTTTACCTTATCCATCTCTTTTAATTCTTTAGCATGACTGGCTTCTCTTTTTATAAATCCTTCATATTTAACATTTATCTCTATCTCCCTTTTTACTAAAGGGTCATCTATTTTTTCCTTAAGATAAGGACTTACATCTTCAAAATCTATCTGGGGCATCTTCAGTATCTGGTAAAGAGATTTTTTTTCTCCATTAAAAACTATTCTTGTTTTTTTCAGATTCTCAATCTCTTTCTCTATTCTTCTTTTTTTCTCCTGAATTCTCTCATATTCTTCTTTATTAATCAAACCTAACTGATACGCTTTATCTGCAAGACGAATATCAGCATTGCTTTCTCTTAAAAGAAGACGAAATTCTGCACGGGAAGTAAACATCCTATAGGGCTCATCCACTCCTTTTTTTGTCAAATCATCAATTAATACACCAATAAAAGCCTCCTCCCTTTTTAAAATAAAGGGAGGTTTTCTTTTTACTTTCAAAGCAGCATTAATCCCGGCAATTATTCCCTGAGCTGCAGCTTCCTCATATCCGGTGGTTCCATTTACCTGTCCGGCAAAAAATAGACCAGAAATAATTTTTGATTCCAAGGTAGGATAGAGTTGTGTAGGCATAATTAAGCCATGTTCAATCCCATAGCCAGGACGCAAAATTCTTGCGTTTTCTAATCCTTCTATTGTATGAATAAAATCTACCTGCACATCAAAAGGCAAAGAGGTAGAAATCCCATTAGGATATATCTCTTCTGAATCCCATCCCTCCGGTTCAATAAATACTTGGTGTTTCTCTTTTTCAGGAAATTTTACTACTTTATCTTCTAAGGAAGGACAATACCTTACTCCTTTTGCCTTAATTTTTCCTGTATAAAGAGGGGAGCGATCCAAATTTTTCAATATTATCTTGTGAGTTTTTTTATTAGTATAAGTAATATAACAACTTAACTGATAAGAAGGAGTATTTTTATTAGAAAAAGAAAAAGGTTCTACATCATAATGAGGAGGTTGCTCTATCAGTTTGGAGAAATCAATTGTTCTTTTATCCAGACGGGCACAAGTTCCTGTTTTAAAATGAAGGGTTTTAAATCCCAGTTCTTTAATACTTTCAAATAAATCATCACTGGATAATTCATAAAGACGACCTCCTGAGAAACTATTCAATCCAATATGGATTTTACTTTTAAGAAATGTTCCTGCACAGATTATTACTGTCTCTCCATAAAAAATCTCACCAAAATTGGTCTCTACACCAATTACTTTTTTATTTTTTGTTAATATTTTAGATACCTGCGCCTCTAATATCTTTATATTTTCACTCTCCTCCAAAAAAGAACGGGCAACCTTAGGATATAAGAATCTGTCTACCTGAGCTCTTGTTGACCAGACTGCTTTTCCTTTACTTTTGTTGAGCCGGCGGTAACTTACTGCACATTTATCAGCAATTTTACCAATTAATCCCCCTAAAGCATCTACCTCTTTTACTAACTGCCCCTTAGAAACGCCTCCTACTGCAGGATTACAGGAAAGTTTTCCTATCGTATCTAAACTTAAAGTTAAAACTAATACTGATACTCCCGATTTGGCAGAAATATTGGCAGCCTCAATTCCTGCATGTCCTGCCCCTACAACAATTACATCCCATTTTTTCATCTTAATCCCAGAAGCCCTCAATTTTCGTATTGCAAAATTTACACCTTCCTTTATAGATTTTGTTTTCCTCTACAGAAAAACCTACTCTTTTGATAAGTAACTTTCCACACTCGGGACAATAGGTATTTTCTCCATAATCAGTATATATATTGCCGATGTATATATACTTTAAGCCTTGCTTTTTTCCAATTTCATAAGCTTTTTTCAAAGTAGATAAAGGAGTAGGTTGGCTTTCATAAAACCTATAATCTGGATGAAAGCGATTAACATGCCAGGGGATATCAGAAGATAAAGAAGCAAGAAAAGAAGCAATCTTTTTAAGCTCTTCCTCAGAATCATTTAATCCAGGAATAATTAAAGTAGTTACCTCTATCCAAATTCCTTTCTCTTTCATTAGCTTTATATTTTCTAATACAGGAGCTAAACTTGCTTTACAATATTTTTTATAAAATTCTTCAGAAAAGGCTTTCAAATCTATATTAGCTGCATCCAGATACGGAGAGATTAACTCTATTGCCTCTTTACTCATAAAACCATTGGTGACAAAATTATTATAAAGACCCCGCTTTTTAGCCAATTTTGCACATTCATAAGCAAATTCAAAAAATACTGTGGGTTCTGTATAGGTATAAGAGATACTTCTGCATTTATACTCAAGAGCTTCTTCTACAATCTGATAAGGTGTAAACTCTTTCCCTCTAATCCCTAATTTATCTGCTTCTTCTTTCTGAGAAATCTCCCAATTCTGACAAAATACACATTTAAAATTACATCCTAAGGAAGCTATAGAATATGCCAAACTGGAAGGGAAAAAATGAAAAAATGGCTTTTTCTCAATTGGATCTACACTTTTAGCAATTAATTCTCCATAATTTAAACTATATAATTTACCCTTTTCATTCTTTCTTACTTTACATATCCCTAAACCACCCTCTTTAATTTTACAGAAATGATTACACAACCGACATTCCACAATATTATTTTCTTTTCTCTGGTAAAAGAGAGCTTCTTGCATTTCTTAAATTATATAATTGATTTTATCCTCTTTCAATGTTAATATATTCTTGGGATGAAAGTAAAATATAAAAATTCAGCTGATTGGGATATGAAAAGGATTGAAGAAACCTATTTCCTGCAAGAAAAAAAACCAGAGAAGAGAAAAAAGTATTTATTAATCCCTTCTATCTTTTTATTCTTTTTGATAGCTTTTTTTATTTTTTTTCATCATTATAGAATAATCCTTATCCCTCATCTAAAAAAATCTGAAGGAAGTCTGCTTACTACAAAATTTTTAAAATCAATCAAATTAATAAATTCAGAAGGAAAGATTAAATTTTCCCGGGGAGTAGTCTATCTACCTCTTTTTTACAAAAAACCTCAGGGATTAATTCTTAATGTAAAAAAGCCTATTGATTTAGAAAAAAACTATCTCTCTTTACATCTAAATTTTTTAGAAAATGTCTCTCCTAAGTTAAAAATAATTTGTATAGTGAGAGATGAACGATTTTATTCCAATGCTCTCAATCCCTTAAGAGCAAAGGTCAATCCTACTACCAATTCCAATAAAGAGACTATTCTTCTTGATTTCAAAAATATATCTTCTTTAGTAAATCTTTCTCGAATAAAGCAGATAAGATTAACTTTTTATAATTTAAAGAATGAACCTCTTTCTTTGCTAATTGAGGATATAAAACTTAAAGGGAAGGAGGTAGAATGAAAGTCATTGCCATTGTTAACCAAAAAGGAGGTTGCGGCAAAACAACCACTTCTGTTAATCTTTCTTTTGCCTTAAGTAAAAAATATAAAACTCTTTTAATTGACTTAGACCCTCAATCTCATGCAAGTTTATATTTAGGAATGAAAAATCAAGAAAAAAGCATTGTAGATGTCTTTGAAAGTTTTTTAAATAAGAAAAGTGTGGATTTAAATTCTTTTGTTCAGAAAAGAAGAGAAAATCTTTTTCTCCTTACCTCACGTATAAGTTTAAGTATATGGGAACATAAAATTAATGATCTTCCTGATAAATTATTTTTTCTCTATAAAATTCTTTCTCTGAATGCTCACTATTATGACTATGTAATTATTGATTGTCCTCCTAATTTAGGACTGCTTTCTTTAAATGCAATTGTAGCTTCTTCCTATGTTATTGTTCCCCTCCTGATTTGTCCTTTTTCCTTAGAAGGATTAAAAACTCTTGGTGAAATTATAAAATTAGTTAAAGAAAAAACTGCCCAAGAGATAAAAACACATTATCTTATCACTCAATTTGATCGTCGTTCTAAATTCTCTTTAGTTCTTTTAGAAAATATTAAAAAAGAGCTAAAAAACAATCTTTTAAATACAATTATAAGGACAAATATAAGTCTGAGAGAAGCTTCTTTTAAAGGATTAAGTATTTTTGAACATAAACCTTCCTCTCGAGGAGCACAAGATTATTCTTTCCTCAGTGAAGAAATTGTTTCTCTTGATCAAGATAAGAGTTGGGCTTATTTTTTCTTTAAAGGAAAAAATTTAAAAGAAATTTATGTAGTAGGCGATTTCAATTCTTGGCAAAAGAAAGAAGAATATAAAATGAGAAAGATTGATGAGGAAAGTTGGTTTTTAACTCTTCCACTTAAGAAAGGAAGATATCGCTATAAATTCTTAGCAGAAAATAGCTGGATGACTGATCCTTATAATCCTCATCAGGAAGATGATACTTTTGGAGGAAAAAATTCTATAATTTCTATAAGTTAGCCAAAATCTGAATAGCTCTTTCGTTATTGTTAGAAGAAAAAATTAAAGTAGCAACTTCAGCAGTGGTGGTAGTTCCATAGATATATTCTAAATCAATATTTGCCTCTTTAAATTTTCCTGCCATTTTATGCAATTCTCCTATTTTATCGGGAAGTTCTACAATTACTACCTCTTTAGCCTCTGGTTTCAATCCTTTTTGTGAAAGAATCTCTTTGGTCTTTAAATTATCAGAAGTAATTATTCTAAATATAGCCTGATTATTCTCTACATAAGCAGCAATAGCACGAATATTAATCCCTTCTTTTGAAATCATCCCCGTTATCTCTTCTAACCTACCCACTTTGTTTTCAACAGCTACTATAATCTCCTCTCCTTTTACTATTTTCATTTTTCCTCCTTTCAATTTAAAGGATGAGAAAAAGAGAATAAATTTATTGAAGAAATTTCTGTCTCAGGATTATCCTGAGAAGCATCCCTTGTAGGATCATGCCTTAACTTTAATGTATCTATTTTAAATATCTGAGGAGTATCTATACTAAAAGAAAACTCACAATCCACTACTTTTCTGGATAAAACACTGTACCGATTAGGACTGGCTCCATAATCAGAATAAAATCTCAACTCATAATTTGTGCTGTTGTATGCATATCTTCTTACCATATCATCACTATAATCAAAAGGTGTATTATTTGTATCGTTTCTTATGTCTACATAGCAATTACAACTACTGCCTGCAGCCCCTGTGCATTTACAAGAAGCTGTCGGAGATATCCAGCTTACATCTATCCCTGGATTATCCTTATCTCCAACAGCATTCTGTATGTATTTACTTAGATGGCTAA
The DNA here is from genome assembly GCA_964515205.1 of uncultured Planctomycetia bacterium. Classification (GTDB taxonomy): domain Bacteria; phylum Omnitrophota; class Gorgyraeia; order Duberdicusellales; family 4484-171; genus CAZBLX01. Next base: position 10,629 of record CAZESF010000008.1, on the reverse strand, counting down.
CAATAAAAACAGCTTCCGAAGAAACTTCTTTGTAATAATCTTGCTTATGATACATACGCAAACTAAAAAGCTCGAATACTCCTACAGCAAGTAAAATTGTCCCCAAAAGAGCAGTAGCAAGTAATAATTCAACTAATGTTAATGCATTCTTCTCCATACTACCAGCTAACTTTAAAATCAACCTTACGATAATCTACTCCTGAAATATTACTTACTGTATAGCTCAAATTATAAGTTGTTCTCTCCATAGTTACAGAAGAAAGAGTATGATTTCCTGAAGAAAGAGCTCCTAAATCCCAAGTATCTTCTCTTACAGATAACCATAAATTATTTAAATTACTTGCAGCCAACAAAGTAGCATAATAACTCTTTTCAAAAGTCTGTGTGAACCCTCCTATGTTAACAAACACCACTATTACAGCAGTAAAAGAAGTAGCGATAATAAAAGCAGAAACCAAAATTTCTGTCAAAGTTAAACTTTTCTTCATCAGAAATTCAAAATCTTTCTTGCTTCCTTCTTAGATAAAGCTTTCCTAAAATCTTCAAAATCAATAAATATAGCCTCCGGATATATTTTTCTAAACTTAGCAATTGAAGAGGAATTTATCTTCCTTCTAAATCCTATATATTTAAATTCTTTTTTACATTGAGGACATATCTTTTCCTCAATCTTTACTCCTACTTTATGACAAGAAAAACACTCCCCTGTTAACTCTCCAATTACTAAAAGATGATTCTTTACCTCCTCTAAATCTAACTTTTCCCAAACTCTTAAAAAGTATTTCATTTATTAAGCCTCTACAAGAACGAACATAAGTTCAGCTTCAGCAACCACTTTATCTTTAACATATGCTTTAGTATAAACAATTCCTGTTTTACTTTTTACTCTTCCTGAAGTAACTTCAATCACTAATTGATCTCCAGGAACTACTGTTTTTCTAAATTTTACTTTATCTGCAGCCATAAAATAAGCAAGTTTACCTTTATTCTCTTGATGGGCAAGCATTAAAACCCCTCCCACCTGTGCCATTGCTTCAATAATTAATACCCCCGGCATAACAGGGCGGGAGGGAAAATGTCCTTTAAAAAAATAATCATTAATCGTAACATTTTTTATTCCTATTGCTTTCTTGCCTGGCTCTAAATAAATAATTCTATCTACAAGCAAAAACGGAAATCGATGAGGTAAAATTTTCATTATCTCTTCTATGGATACATCTTTGAATTGGGGAACAAAATCAGTAAAAGAAGCAATACCTCCTAAGGTTTGTTTTTTTTGATATTCTTTAATCCTTTTAACTAATTTTATATTAAGATTATGTCCGCTTTTTATCGCTACTACATACCCTTTTAAAGAACCAGCTAAATATAAATCTCCTACTAAATCCAACACTTTGTGTTTCACAAACTCATCAGCAATTCTTAACTCATTATTTATTATTTTATCTTGAGAAACTACCAATGTATTTTCATAACTGGAACCTTTCCCCAAACCTAATTCTAAAAGAGGCTTTACTTCTTCTTCCAAACAGAAAGTTCTTGCTTTATAAAAATCTTCTTCATATTTTCCATCCAAATTTATATCCAAGTATTCAGTATTAATAAAAGAATTATTATATTTTAGAACGTAAGAAATTCTTAAAGAAGGATAAGGGAAAATAAATATGCTTGCATCTTCTTCACAAACCCATAAAGGTTCTTTTATCACTAAATATTTACGTTTAGAGGGCTGCTCTATGATATGAGCTTTTTTTAAACATTCTACAAAGTCTTTTGCACTTCCATCCATTCCCGGAACTTCTTCCCCCCAAATATCAATTCTTAAATTATCAATTTTTAAAAAATGTAATGCCGCCATAAGATGTTCAATTGTATGTACATAAACAGAATCCAATCCTATAGAGGTGCGACGGGGAAATTTTTCTGGTTCAACAACTGAATAATAATTTGCTTTAATTATTGGTGCGTTTTCTAAATCTCTCCTTACAAAAAATATTCCGCTATCCGGGGAAGCAGGTAAAAATTCAATCTTTGTCTTTTTTCCTGTATGAAGCCCAACTCCTTCTAAACTAACCTTATTTTGAATCGTTCTTTGCTTTTCCACCTTTTTTTAATTCTTTTTCCAACTCTTCAATTTTCTCCTCAAGCTCTTTTATTCTTTTATAAAGCTGAGGCAATTTCTGAATACAGGCATTAACTCTTTTAGCTACATTATGGGGTTTGGCAGGATATCCAGAAACCTTGGTATTAGGAGGAACTGATTTTGTTACTCCTGCCTGGGCAGCAACTATCGCCCCATCACCGATATGAATATGCCCTACTACTCCTGCCTGACCAGCCAGAATTACCCCTTTTCCTAAGGTTGTGCTTCCAGAAATTCCTACCTGAGCAACAATAATGCAATTTTCTCCAATTACTACATTGTGAGCAATCTGTACTAAATTATCTATCTTTGTTCCCTTACCAATAATTGTCTTATCAAAACGAGCCCGATCAATAGTAACATTAGCACCAATCTCTACATCATCTCCAATAACTACTGTTCCCACCTGAGGAATTTTTTCTCTTACTCCTTTAACCATAGCAAATCCAAATCCATCACTTCCAATAACTGTTCCCGAATGAATTATCACTCTATTTCCTATTTCAATCTTTTCCCGAATGGAAACTCCTGGGTAAATTAAACAGTTTTTACCTATTTTTGTTTTATAACCAATATAACAATTTCCATAAATTATAGAACCATCACCAATCTCTACCTCATCCTCAATAATTGTATAAGCACCAACAGCTACGTTTTTTCCCAATTTTGCACTATGAGAAATTATTGCTGTAGGATGAATACCAGAAGGATGATGAACATCAGGAGGAGAAAATAAATTCACTACTTTCGCAAAAGCTAAAGAGGGACTTTCTGTCTTTATAATAGGCTTTAGAAAATATTCTACATCTTGAGAAGTTATAATTGCTGAAGCCTTTGTGGATTTCATTAAGGAAAGATATTTAGGATTAGCTAAAAAAGTAATATCTCCCTCTTTTGCCTCCTTTATCCCTGAAATTCCTGTAATTACAATATTTGGATCTCCCTTTAACTCTCCATTAATTATTTTGGCAATTTCTCCTAATTTAAACTTCATTTTTTATAATTCTGATTCATTATCTTCAAAATAGTGTCTGTTAAATCTAACCCCTCTTCCCCGTAAAGCACAGCTCCTTTATTAAAGATAATTTGATACCCATACTTCTTCCCATACTCATCAATAACTTTCTTTATATCTTCAACAATCTCCTTCATCTTCTCATCTCTTTCTTTTTTCAAATCTAAATAAAATTCTCTTTCCATCTCTCTATATTCTTCTGCTGCTTGTGTAATTTTTTTTCGCTGTTTTTCTTGCTCTTTCTCATTAAGCAAATTTAACTTCTCCTGCATTTTTTTTATCTTCTCTTTTTTCTCCTCTAATAGTTTTTCTTTCTTGCTCCTTTTACTCCCTAACATTTTATCATAATCCTGTGTCTTTTTATATTGATTGAAAAGCTTAAGAATATCCACATAACCTATTTTTAATCCTTGAGGGCAAACAGTAGAAGAAATCAGAAAAATAAACATTCCTGTTAAAATAGTTATCTTTTTTAGCAATTTTCCTCCTTTCTTAATTAAAAACCTCTGCTTATACTAAAATGAAACCTTCCCTCTTTTTTCTCTTCTCCCGGCTCTTTATTAAGAGGCCATCCATAATCAACCTTAATTGGTCCTAAAGGAGTCTTTACCCTTACCCCTACTCCCACACTTGATTTTAAACCTCCACTTAAAAAATCACTTTTCTTCTTCCAAACATTTCCACTATCAAAAAAGGCAGCTGCTTTAATAATCTTGTTTAAAGTATAAGTATATTCTAAATTAGTAATAAAAAGCGCCTCTCCTCCAATAGGATCCTCAGTTACAGGATCTATAGGCCCAACTTTTCTTTCATGGTATCCACGAATAGTATTTGCTCCTCCAGCAAAAAACCTCTCATAAATAGGCACTTTCTCGGTATTAGAGAAAGGATGTGCAATTCCTATACGTAGCTTAAATTCTAAAACCGATTTCTTTTTTATAGGAAAATAATCGCTAAAACGAAACATACTCTTTAAAAAATCTTTATCTCCTCCTAAAAATCCTCCGGTAAGCTGGAAAGACAAAGAAGTATAAAATCCTTGAGAAGGATTAATAGCACTATCACGATAATCCCAAATTAAACTTGTCTCTAAACTACTTAAATCTGCTTCTCCCTCTTCTTCTTTTAACTCAGTAGTAGCATCAGAAGGTACATCACTTATCTCAACTTTCTCAAAACGATACGAGACACCCCCCCTAAAATAATCAGAAAATTCTCTTCCTAAACGCAACCTTCCTCCACGTGCATCTACTTTATATCCATATCCTACATTTTCTTCTTTCTCATGTTCTCTTTTATATCCATCAAAACCAAAAGAAATAGGATAATCAAATATCCAGGGATTAGTAAAACTTATTTCGTAAGTTTCTGTAAGGGTTCCTGAACTTAAATATAAACTTAAATCTTGTCCGGCTCCGGTAAAAGTTCTCCAGTTATGATAATCAAAATTACGTTGTCTCAATTCTAAAAAACCCACAAATTTATCTACTGAAGAGTATCCTCCTCCAAAACTTAAATAACCTGTCTTTTTCTCTTTAACTTCAACAATTAATTTTTGCCAATTAGGACGAGAGGTTGGCTGAATATCAAAACGTATCTCATCAAAAAAGTCTAAATTCTCCAAGCGTCTCTTTGATTCTCTAATTTTTTTCCCATCGAACCTATCTCCGGGATATATTCTTAATTCTCTTCTGATTACTTTATCTTTTGTCTTCTCGTTCCCCTGAATAATTATTTCCTCCACATAATTTACCTCATTCTCTACAATTTTAAAAGTAACATCAACTTTTCTTGTCTCAGGATTAAGAAAAGGTAAAGCTTTCACCTGGACAAATATAAATCCTTTATCAAAATAAAGTCCTTGAATTTTTGCTATTTGCTCATCAATCTTTCTTTCTGTATATATATCACCTTCTTTAAGAAAAATAACTTTGCGAATCTGGGATAAACTAATTTTTTTATTTCCTTCAATATTTATCTTTCCTACATAGTAACGCAATCCTTCATTTATTTTAATAGTAATATAGACTTTACCATTCAGAAAATCCCAATTATAATCTACCTTTACATCCGCAAAACCATTATTTTTGTAAAACTCTTTAATACGATTAATATCATCCTCTAAAACTTCTTTTTTAAAAATCCCCTTATTGAATAACCATGCTTCTTTTGTATGCATTAATTTTTTGATTTTTTTTGCCGAGAAACTTTTATTCCCTTTAATAATTATTTTTTTTACTTTAAGAATCCCCCCCTCATTAATTTTTATTTTTAAACAAACTTGATTTTCTTTATCTTTACTAATCTCATAATCTACCTTCGTTTGAGAGAATCCTTTTCCATAATAAAACTCTTTTATCTTTTTTATTGCTTCTTCTAATTTAAATTCATCAAAAAAAGCCCCCTCTTTAAATTCAGACTCTATTATTTCCTTAATCTTTCTTTTTCTTACAAAACGTGTTTCTTCAATAGTAATTTTCTTAAGAATAGGCTTTTCTTTTAAACGGAAACGAACAATAACTCCTTGAGGAGTATCAATTTTATCTACCTCTACTTTATCAAAATAACCCAAATCCATTAAAGCCTTTATATCCTGATTGATAACATTTTCCCGGTATATTCCTCCAACTTTAGTTTTAATACAAGAAAAAATTTTCTCTTTACTAATAATTCTATTTCCTTCTACTTCTATCCGATAGATGATCTTTTCTTGAGAAAATAGAAAGGAAGGAAGGAAAAAACAAAAAAAGAAAAAAATTAATTTTCTCATAGAATTATTATATCTTTAAAAAAGACAAAATCAATCTTCTTTAACCTTGGAAAGATTAACAAATCTCATATATTCCTTTATAAATCCCAAAAAAATGCTTCCTGTTGGTCCATTCCTTTGCTTAGCAATAATCACCTCAGCAATACCTTTATTTTCTGGAGTAGGATTATAATACTCTTCTCGCAAAAGCAAAACAACTACATCTGCGTCTTGCTCAATTGCTCCTGATTCTCTTAAATCAGAAAGTTGGGGACGATGGTCCGCTCGTGATTCAACTGCACGTGAAAGTTGACTTACAGCAATCAAAGGAATATCTAATTCCTTAGCTAAGGACTTCAATGCTCGCGAAATTTCAGAAATCTCTTGTTGCCGCGATTCTCTTCTGCCTACAGTGCGAATCATTTGAAGATAGTCAATAACTAAAAGTTGAATATTATGATGCGCCTTGAGCCTCCTTGCTTTTGCTCTTATTTCAAAAATATTCATTGCTGGGGTATCATCAATATAAATGGGAGCATTAGACAGCTTTCCTGCAGCAGAGGTAAGAAGAGGCCATTCACTGGGAGATAAAAATCCGGTCCTTAGTTTATGAATATCTACTTTTGCTTGGGAACACAAAATTCTTTGAATAAGCTGCTGACGGGACATCTCTAAACTAAAAAAAACAACGGGAATTTTCTCTTCTACTCCTACATATTCAACAATATTACTCACAAAAGCACTTTTACCCATACTGGGACGTCCAGCAACAACGATAAAATCTCCCTTCTGCAGACCAGCGGTTTTTGTATCAAAATCAATAAACCCGGTAGGGATGCCCGTAATGTGAGACTTTTTATAATAAAGAGCTTCAATTGCCTCAATGCTTTCTTTAAGAAGTTCTTTAATGTGAGTATATCCCCCTTCAACACGTGCATCACTTATCTCAAAAATCAATTTTTCTGCTTTATCTAAAATAGAATTTACATCTTCCTCCTCCTTATAAGCTAAGGATAAGATTTGATGAGCATTGCTTATTAAAAAACGCAAGATACTTTTCTCTTTAACAATACGTGCGTAATGGACGGCATTACTTGAAGAAGGAACAAAATCAGTCAAAGTAGTCAAATAAGTTGCTCCTCCTACTTTCTCTAATAATTTCTTCTTATTTAATTCCTCTGAGACTGTAAGAAGGTCTACTTTTTTTCTTTTATCAAAAAGAGAAATAATTGTAGAAAAGATAATTTTATGCTCTTCTTTATAGAAAGCGTTCTCGTCAACTATTTCTACTACCTCAGGAATAACTTCCTCATCAATAAGCATCGCTCCTAAAACCGCCATCTCTGCTTCAATATTTTGTGGGGGAAGTTTCTCTAAATCAGAAGAGGCGAGATTTATTTTTTGACTACCCATACACGTAAAAAAGCATCAATATCTTTTTCTAAATTAATCTTAACTTTATAAATCCCTAATTTTTTTATTGGTTCCTCTAACTGAATTCTATCTTTTTCTATCTCTATTCCTTCTTCTTTTAAGGTATTTTTAATCTGAACCTGGCCAACACTGCCATAAATTTCATCATTTTCTTTTACCTCTGCTTGAATAGTTAAAGAAATTTTTTCTAACTTTTCTTTAAGTTTTAAAGCCTCTTTTTTTCTTTTTTCTAAAAGTTTCTCCTCTCTTCTTTTCAATTCCTCAAATTTTTTCAAATTTTCTCGCGTAGCTTTTAGAGCAAAGCCATAAGGGATAAGATAATTGCGTGCATAACCATTTTTTACCTCTACTATATCCCCCTCTTTGCCTAAACGTGCAACTTCTTTAAGAAGAATTATCCTCATTTCACAAGATACGGCAGAAGAGCTAAAAAACGGGCTCTTTTTATCTCTCGGGCTAATTTGCGCTGATGTTTGGCACAGTTTCCGGAAATTCTTCGTGAAATTATTCTCCCTTTAGAAGAAAGAAAACGTGAAAGTAAATCTATATTTTTGTAATCAATCTCTAAATCTTTTTTACAAAAGATACATTCTTTTTTAAAACGTACCTGCTTAGGTTTTTTCTTTTTAGCCATTATAATGCTCCTTCCTCATCTAATTCGGGAAATCCTGCCTCTAACTGTTCTGAATCTACGGAGGTCGCCTCTTCTTTGTAAGATGTGGACATAAATTGAACTCTATCTGCTTTCACTTCAATTGTTGTCCTCTTTCTCCCTTCACTATCCTGCCAACTTCTTGACTGAAGTCGTCCTTCTACAAATATACTCCTTCCTTTGGTAAGATATTGATTACAAACCTCGGCTGACTTTCCCCATACTATTACATTTATAAAGCAAGTATCTCTTTTCATCTCTCCATTTCTATCTTTAAAAGGAGTATTCACTGCAATCCTCAAAGTAATTACCGGAGTCCCTGAAGGAGTATAACGAAGCTGGGGATCAGCAGTTAAATTTCCCATAAGAAACACTTTATTTAAATTAACCATCTCTTCTTATAATAAGATTGCGCAAAATTCTCTCTTCCAGTCTTATCGTTTCTTTAAAATCAGATAGTTTGGTAGTAGCAAGTTTAAAATTAATAAGATAATAAATGCCTTTGTTAAATTTTTTCTTCTCTGCTCCTCGGGAACGAATAGGATAAACAAAGTTCTGTTCTCGCCATACTTTTGCCTCTAACACCTCTCCTCCCAAATCTTTCACTTTCTTTTTTAACTTTTCAAAAACCGATTCTCTTTCTTCTTGAGTCAAATCCGGTCTTAAAATTATCATCGATTCATAAAATCTCATAAAAAATCCTTTCGGTTATATTTCTGCATCACATAATTTAATCCAAATTTTACCCAATCTAATAAAGCAACTACACATCTTTTTAATACATTCTCCAAAAATTTTTTTTCTTCTTGAGAAAACTCTGATAATACATAATCAACTGCTAACTGAGAAGGAGGACGAGAAATGCCTACTCTTAAACGAGGAAATTCTTCTCCTAAGAAATTAATAATTGAACCTATACCTTTATGTCCGGCTGAGGAACCTTTTAAAGTAAATTTCACTCTTCCTAAAGGTAAATCCATATCATCATAAACTACTAAAAGATCATTTAAAGGAATTTTATAAAAAGAGAGCAATTTTTTTACTGTAATATAAGATTCATTCATAAAAACTAAGGGTTTGGTTAGAATTATATCTTCTTTATCATATAAAAAAGAGGCAATCTTAGCTTTTAATTTTGAATTCCTTTTTAGTTTAACTTTTTTCTCCTCAGCTACTTTTTCTATCACCATATGCCCAACATTATGTCTTGTATTTTCATATTCTTTTAAAGGATTCCCTAAACCAACAATAATTTTCAACTCTCTTCTTTCTTCTTCTCCTTAATTACCTCCGGTTCTTTTTCTTCCTCAGCAGTTATCTCCTCTTCTGGAACAACTTCTTCTTTAGCCAAAACAGTAACGATTGTCTCCTCCGCATCAGTAACAACCTTTATTTTTTCTCCTAAATTTAAATCTTTTACATGAAATGAATCTCCAATATTTAAGGAAGAAACATCTACAACTATTTTTTCTGGAATCTCTAAGGGTAAAGTTTCAATCTCTAACTCCCAAAGCATCTGTTCTATCACTGCCTCTTTTATACTTTCTTCCCCCTTTATCTCTATAGGAACTTTTACTCTTACTGCTTCTTCAAGAGAAACTTTCATAAAATCTAAATGAATTATCTCTTCTGTTAAAGGATAAAATTGCACATCTTTGATAATACATTCTACTTTATCTGAGTTATCTAAAAGAATCTCTACCAAAACTGTCTCACTGAAATGATATGCTTTAAGTATCTTTATCTCAGAATAAGGAATCTTAATAGGTAAATTTATATCTTTTCCATAGATAATTGCCGGCAAAAACTTTTCTCTTCTTAATTTTTTTGCTGCCTGTTTTCCTGCGTTTTCTCTTCTGAACCCCTTAATTGTAACTTTTTCCATAGTTAAGCTCTTATAAAATCAAAAAGAATACTGATTGATTTTTCCAAATGTATTCTTTTTATTGCCTCAGCAAATAATCCTGCTACTGAAACCACCTTTATTCTCTTACTTCTCTTCTGGGGGAGCAAAGGTATAGAATCAGTAATTGCTAAGAAATCTATAAAAGAATTTTCTAATTTCTTAACCGCATTGCCGGATAAAACCCCATGAGTAACACAGGCATAGATTTTTTTTGCCCCTTTTTCTTTAAGTACTTTTGCTGCCTCTACCAAAGAACTTCCTGTAGCAATTAAATCATCAACTAAAATAGCAGTTTTTCCCTTTACTTCTCCTAAAAGATGCATTACCTCGGTAGAATCTGGCGAATTTCTTCTCTTATCCACAATAGCTAAGGAAGCTTTAAATCTTTTTGCATAAGCACGTGCCATCTTTATTCCCCCCACATCCGGAGAGACAATAACAAGATCATTTTTTATTTTTAATTTTTTAAAATACTCGATAAAAACATTCACTGCATAAAGATGATCTAAGGGAATATCAAAAAATCCCTGAATTTGACCGGCATGTAAATCCAAAGTAAGAATGCGATTTGCTCCGGCGACAGTCAAAAGATTAGCTACTAATTTTGCAGTAATTGGAACACGAGGTTGATCTTTTCTGTCTTGGCGTGCATAACCAAAATAAGGAATAACCGCGGTAATTCTTCTTGCTGAAGCTCTTCTTAATGCATCAAGCATAATCAAAAGCTCCA